>NZ_QUDI01000019.1:0-95962 GCF_003477465.1 Parabacteroides sp. AF48-14 | reverse complement strand
TAAAATTAAAGCTTTTAGAGCACAGCTTAGAGGGGTGAACAATATATCATACTTTTTATTTAGACTCAAAAATATATATGCATAGCTCCACAATTTTTCGGGGTGATCCTATACTAAGTGAACCATAAATAATGATTTATCGGTGAGATCTGCCGGGCTTACAGCCCTAAGACAACGTCGCTATTTGGGCGGTTCGCGAACCGCCCCTACGAGGCCGTTATATTTGCCGATCATTGTTTTATACCCATCGAAAAATTTGTATATTTTAGTGTGTACTTTCCGTTGATAAACAGGATTTCCCATGGGTGAATAGATTTTAATGTCTCTTTGAGAGCTATTACCAAAGGATGATTGCCATCCTCTATTGTTTTTCGCATAGGACGTAGGGAAATGGAATATATTTCGCAATCTTTCAAATGTCCGTCATCGGTCATTTGAATATTTTTTATTGCAAAAATTATTTGCTGACCTTTATATTCAGGGAAACGCTCCCATGGAAACCTGCGAATAATTTCATCTTGTACATCTTTCATATTCAGACCGGGCTTTTTATAGTTATGGAAAGTAGCCGTTTCCACTACTTTTCCATTGGTAATGTGTAGTATTCGCTCTGTTGCCATGTTACGGTCGAATCCCGAGTGTACATATCTTACTAAATCACCTTTTCCGGCTCGAAATTCACCGCTTAGCCAACGTGCTTGGATTTTTCCATTCTCATAATAAGAGGTAAAGGGTATTTGTAATGCTTCCGTATTGTATATCAATGTGGAATCTTCCTGGCCTGTCTTATCATATACATATACTTCTATGTGTTGCAGACAAAGATAATCGTCCTGTATTTCCCAAAAGGCTGTATATCCTTCCCAATTACCTGTTGAGACAATATGATTATCAGGAATAAAAGCCATCAAATGCTTATACAAAGCGGAATCCATATTTATCGGTTTAGCCATTAAAACCCAACTCTCTCCATCGAATGAGATAATATCCCCCGATAGCCCTGTTGCCTTGGCTTGTAAAAAGACGCACAGGGACAAGATAGCGATGAAATAATTTTTAATGCGCATAAGCCCTCCTTTTTGATAGTGTAACTCTTTTCAAAAATACAGATAAAGAATAATCCAATCAAATTTTATTGACAGCAAAATATATGTGCTGGCGAAAAGAGAAACAGATTTCTATTCTTCTTTTATTCTTTTGCAGCTATCAATTCGGCGGACGCCGTGTGCCGAATTTGAATTTGCGATGTAATATATTGCGCAACAGGTTCTTTTAGCTGCGGATAAACAAGGTACAAGCGTCTGAATTCTCGGAACCGACGTCCGTTCAGCCCTTTGATATTTAACCGTTTTTCCAACTTCTTCAATAGTTGTTTACCGTATGCAGCACGGTCTTCCCCGTTTTATTCAAACTCGACAATATAACTTCCCATTAACCAATTACGGGAAGTTAATGCAAGATTGACAGAATGTGCAGCTTGCGCTTGCAATGTATCCTGAATGGCACTGAGTACATCTTAGTCGTTATTATATTGGATAAATCCAATAGGTTTACGTTCTCTTTGCTGATTGATTTGCTTTTGTTTCTCTCTCTTTTGTTTGAGGACGCAATTTGCGACCTCAAACTTTCAAATTCTTCCTTCGTTAATTCGAACATGAAATCGCTGGGGAAACGTTTGAGGTTTCTTCTTACTGCTTCTTTTAGTCGTTTGGTTTCACTTCCATAAAGTTCAGCCAAATCAAAGTCGAGCATCACCTTTTGACCTCTGACTTCATATATTTTATTCTGAATAACCTGTAATTCCATAATTTGATTCAAAGTTCATATTTTGGTACTTTGTACAAAAGTACTATTTTCGATTAAAAGGTAAAATAACCGGTTCTTTTATAATAGAGAATACACCGTATTGTGTGTCGATCTTTTTCCCGTTTAAAAGAAATTCCCGGTTGAAAACAGGTTCTTCTTTCGACTTCCAGGTCAGCTTGCTTGAAAAGTTGATCACATCCTTAGTTCCGTCATTCCAGTCGATTACTACTTCTTCATGGTCAAAAGTATCATCGCCATTAAACTCCCCGAATGTTAGGATATACTGTCCGTTTTCAGCTTTTACCGTTTGCAAACCACCAAAGTGGGCCATATAAGCTTTCGTAGGATTTATGACAGAATCTTTTTCATAGGTAACGCCTTTATATATGGCTTTTATGCCGGAGTTGGCGATAGATCCGGGTGTTTCAGGATTCAACAGGTCATTACCCTGAGCATCTTGTACGGCTATCTGAAGGATAATCGGGTAAAAATCCCATATTAAATATTCGTCTTCATCGTCACTGCAAGCGGTGAAACAGGTTACTGATAAAAACAGCAGCAACATTCCGTATAAATATTTTGCTTTCATATCTGATTAGATTTATTTTGATGATTCGATGATTTACAAAGGTAACATAAATAAATTATTATTGAGTGTTGGATCGTAAAAAGAATACTTTTAATGGGATGTGTGTCCTGAAAATATTACTTTTATGCGCTGAAACAGTCTATTAAGATTGATTTTCTCAAGAATTATGGATAGACAAAAAGTAGCTTTAGTTCTTTCGACCGGCGGGGCACGCGGAATAGCCCATATCGGTGTGATTGAAGAATTGGAAAGACAAGGATATGAAATATCGTCGATAGCCGGGTGCTCGATGGGGGCTTTGGTCGGGGCGGCTTATGCCACGGGCAATTTGCAGAAGTGCAAGGAAGCTTTGTGCGGGCTCGATTTGCGCCGGATATGGAAGCTGTTGGATATTAGTTTCTCTAAGAAAGGCTTTCTGAAGGGGGATAAGATATTGAAAGAGCTGGAAGGGATTATGCCGGATTTGAATATCGAAGAGTTACCGCTCCCTTATACGGCTGTTGCGACAAATCTCCTGACTGACGGGGAAGTTGTCTTTGAACAAGGCAGCCTCTACGAAGCTGTCCGGGCATCCATTTCGTTGCCTTTTGTCTTTAAGCCTGTTGAAAAAGAGGGCATGCTCCTGGTAGACGGCGGAATCAGTAACCCTTTGCCTTTGTCGCGGGTGAAACGTACGGAAGGCGATTTGTTGGTGGCTGTCATTGCAGGAGCTCCCGAAGAACGTGTGTCCGGCAATCCCAGGCAGCTTAAAAACAATAAGTATTCTCTTTTGATCGAATCCATGACCACCCTTGTGCAGCGGCTGATCCAGTGCTCCGTGTCCGCTTGCCGACCGGATATCGTCATACGTGTGCCGGGCAGGAAATACAGCCTGTTGCAATTCAATAAAGCGGCGGGGATGATAGAGGAAGGTGCGGAAGCTACCAGAAGAGCTTTACAAGAAACAGAAGAATCGAAACACTAAATAAAGATCTAATATCATGATGATGCAGAATCAGAATCCGGCTATTCGCCAATCAGGACATATCGTTTGGCTCGATGTCGTACGTTTTGTCGCTATGTTTACCGTGGTTTGTTGCCATTGCGCGGACCCGTTTAACTTCTATCCGGGCGAGCCGCCTGCCAATATCGAACAGATTAAATTCTGGGGAGCCGCCTATGGGGCTTTTCTCCGCCCTTGCGTGCCCCTGTTTGTGATGATTACGGGGGCTTTGCTGTTGCCGGTTCGTGGCGATACGTCGGTTTTCTACAAGAAAAGAATCAGCCGTGTCTTCTGGCCCTTCCTGATCTGGTCGGTTCTTTATAATCTTTTTCCCTGGATAACGGGATTGCTCGGCTTGTCTCCGGATGTGATCCTGAACTTTTTCCCTTATTCGGGCGAGGAGGTCACCCGGCAGTCGTTGGCTGTTTCCTTGAAATACATTGCTGAGATTCCGGAGAATTTCTCAATCGTGGATGTGCATATGTGGTATATCTATTTGCTGATCGGCCTCTATCTTTATATGCCTATCTTCTCTGCCTGGGTGGAGAAAGCTTCTGAACGGGCCAAGCTGTGGTTCCTGATTGCCTGGGGGGTGACGACGTTACTGCCTTACTACTATCAGTTTGTTTCGCCTTATATCTGGGGCGGTTGTTCCTGGAACTCCTTCAATATGTTGTATTATTTTGCCGGCTTCAACGGGTATCTGCTGTTGGGACATTATCTGCGTAATCGTGATTGGGAGTTGGGCCGGATTTTAGCATTCGGAATTCCGATGTTCCTGGTTGGCTATGCCGTGACCTTCTTCGGCTTCCGGTATGTTACGGCCTTGCCGGAATACAGCGAAGAGCTGCTGGAACTGTTCTTCACGTATTGTTCCCTGAATGTCGTGATGATGACCCTGCCGCTTTTCCTGCTGGCGAAGAAGGTGAAAGTGCGCTCCGAAAAGATGAAAAGTTTGTTGGCAAACCTGACAGTTTGCGGGTTCGGCATCTATATGATACATTACTTCTTCACCGGTCCGGGCGTTGTGCTGATGCGTGCTTTGGATGTGCCGGTCGCTTTGCAGATACCGGCGGCGGCAGTTGTCGCGTTCAGCGTTTCATGGCTGATTGTGTATGCGATTAACCGGTTGATGGGCAAAAAAGCCCGTTATATTGTCGGGTAATAAGTCAATTCTTAATATTTTATGTTCTAAAGTTTTGTTGTTGGGAATAAATCAATACCTTTGCGGCCATTATTTACTTTGATTTTCATAGGTTTTATATGATTGATCTTAGGTGAAAATGATGACATGAATTTGTTAGATCGTTATAAAAGTAGTTTTTTGTTAACCTGCTTAATGGTATTGGCATCGTTAACATCAGCCTTTGCTTCTCCCGCGACAAAGCAGCCGGATTATGTTCTCATCATAAATTCTTATACGGAATCTACTCCCTGGAGCCGGGTTTTTACAACCCCTATCTATGAGCGTATGATTACGGATAATGATAGTATCAATGCTTATACCGAGCATATGGATGTGATGCTGATGAAAACAGAGGAGGATGTAAATGCCTTTATCGATGAACTATCTGGAAAATACAGGGAGAAACCTCCTGTAATGGTTGTCCTTTTAGGGAACAGCTCGTATGTCCTGCTGCGGGATGAACTGGCGCGGCGTTGGGGAGATGAAATACCGCTTTTAGTCTGTGTCGAAAAAGATTATATCTGTCCGAGCGGTTATTACCTGTCGAAACAGGCTTGTCCGGTTGATGAGAGGATACAACTTGGAGATATTGTCAAAAGCCGTAAGAACCTGACTGTCGTATATGTTCCGGAATATATTAATGAAACGATTTCTTTAATGAAACGGTGTATTCCGGAGATGAACCGTCTGTTGTTTCTTGTAGATAAACGATATATCAGCGCCCAGAACCAAAGTACATTAGAGAACGTGATGCAGGCATTTCCGGAAATAAAGCTGGAAACACTGACTGCCGGAGAAATGCAGACAGATGAGTTGATCGACGTCCTGCAGAGCTCGGGCCCCAATACCGGGATTCTCTATTATTCATGGACATTGATGAAGACGCGGGGAAGAAATACAATGTTGAGTTCCGATACTTACCGGATGTTGAGTTCCTGCACCAATCTTCCGATATTTACATTGAACGATATGGATATTGTGGAAAATGGCATGATTGGCGGTTGCTATTATCCGGCAGCCAAGATATCATCCCTTTTGTTCAAGACAATAGACGAACTGCTAAAAGGTAAAATATATGATGCGGTCATCATGCCGGACGGTCCTTATCCGGTATTGAATTACCCGGTTTTGGAGAGATTGGATATCCCATTGGAGCTTGCCCGGCCGATACGGTTTTTTATATGAAGCCTCCTACGTTTTGGGAGCAATACGGTACATACGTTTACGCAGGTGGGACTGTATTAATCTTTCTGTTGCTGATTCTTATTTTTAGGATTCTAAGTTTGAGCGCAAAACGGGAATTTCAGGAAAAGGAACTGAAACTGATGAGCAGCTATAGCCGTCTGGTTAAGAATATGCCGATTTGCTATATGAAGCAGCGTGTGATATTTGGTCCTGACGGAACTCCTGTCGACTATATAATAAAGGATATAAATCCGGAGTTTGAAATGCGATTGGGAACGAATGCGCTTTTTGTCGGAAAGAAAGGTTCTGAGTTACCAAACCAGCAGTTCGGGCAGTATCTGAATGTGTGCAATCTGGTCCTGGGGCAGAATAAGAAAGTGAGTACGCAGTATTATATCGAGTCGGCAGACCGTTATTTCAGCGTGATGATTATTTCAGCCAGCGAACAGGATTGTGTGGATCTTTTCATGGTCGATACAAGCGAGCTTTTCAAGGCACAGCAATTGTTGCGCACTGTCAATAAGAAATTGTCGATGTCCCTGGACGTCGCAAACGTTATTCCCTGGAAATGGGATTTGGAGAAAAAAACAATCCTTTGCGATGTAAGCCGGGAAGCCAATTTAAGCGCTTCCGACTTGTTTGATGAAAATCAATTGAGCGTACCGGAGGCTGATTATTTCTCTAAAATATTCAAGAGCGACCGGAAGAAAGTGAGAGAGGCTTATCAGTCACTGATAGCCGGGACTATCGATAAGGTAAGAGAAGAGTACCGTGTTTACAACCCCGAAAAAGGCGTGCATGGCTTCGATTGGGTGGAAGCGCGTGCGACCATAGATAAGAGGGATGAAGAGGGACACCCTCTTTCTCTGATCGGTTCTTCCCTGATTATAACCGATCGTAAAGCCATAGAGCGGGAATTGATCGATGCAAAGAACAAAGCGGAAGAATCTAACCGCCTGAAATCGGCATTCCTGGCTAATATGAGCCATGAAATCCGTACTCCGCTAAATGCAATTGTCGGTTTTTCCAATGTCCTGGCGACAACGGACGAACAGGATGAAAAAGAAGAATATATAAGTATTATTGAGAATAATAATGCGCTTCTTCTCCAGTTGATAAGCGATATTCTGGACCTTTCGAAGATTGAAGCCGGAACATTGGAGTTTGTCTATTCGGATGTCGATATCAACAATCTGTTGTATGAATTTGAACGGATGATGCAGCCTCGTGCGGCGAAAGATGTGAAAGTGCAGTTTGAGCAACGGACCGAAGAATGTTATGTCTCTGTTCCAAAGAATCGTTTGATGCAGGTTTTGACCAATCTGACGACCAATGCGATTAAGTTTACGACGGAAGGCAGTATCCGCTTTGGCTATACCCGGGAACGTGATAATTTATTGCGATTCTATGTGACGGATACCGGTTGTGGGATTGCAGAAGATATGCAGGCAAAGATATTCGAGCGTTTTGTCAAATTGAACGCTTTTGCCCAGGGGACAGGCCTTGGTCTCTCTATCTGCCAGATGATTATCAACCATCTGGGAGGCGAACTCGGGGTGGAATCGAAAGAAGGAAAAGGAACGACATTCTGGTTTACCTTCCCTTGCTCTCCTGCCAACAAGCCGGAAAAGCACCACCACCAATTCGAGAAGAAAAGGGTTGAGAAAGACAGGCTAACTGTTTTGATTGCCGAGGATAATGTCGGTAACTTCAAATTATTCGAGTCGATCCTGAAACATGAATATACTTTGCTTCATGCATGGAACGGGAAGGAAGCGGTCGAACTGTTTAAAGAATTCGGACCCCATATTATCCTGATGGACATCAATATGCCGGAAATGAATGGCTATGAGGCAACAGCCGAAATTCGTAAGATATCGGCAGATGTACCTATCATTGCCGTGACAGCCTATGCTTTCGCTTCGGACGAGCAACGGATTATGAACTGTGGCTTCGATGCTTACACCTCAAAGCCGCTTAATGCACCGGCATTGAAACGGCAGATGGGAGATTTGTTGAGCAAACGGCTGTTTTTTGTTTAGAGAGGACTTCATTTACAAAGACTTTGAGCCATTGATATGAAAAAAATACTGTACTTTTGCAGATGCGAGTTATAACAGTATAATGGTAAAGTCAAGCAATAAATCTACAATAAGCGGGTTAATAATATCTTTCCTTGTTTTCGTTCTTTTCTTTTTCCACATACAGGCGGGTATGGCGGAAGTGAATAGTTCGAAGATACTGGTCATTAGTTCTTATTCTCCAATTAAAGAAGAAGGGAACCGGGTGATTTCGTCTTTTATCACTCAACTGAGAACAGATGCAAGGGTGAAAATATCCGTCGAATATATGGACTCCGAATCGTCTTCATCCTTTGAAGATTGGTCTGAATGGATGCGCCAGTTGTTCGATGCATATAAGACACGGCCCAAGGTCGTGGTTTTGATGGGGAATGAGGCTTGGTCGGTTTATCGGGTTACTTGCCCTGATGACTGGCATGATACGCCTGTTGTTTTGGGATGCGTGAAAGGTTCGTTTATCGACTATGAATGCCTGAATGACCTGGATCTGCTCACTGTCAGGGAAATGCAGCAGATGGAGGAGTCTTTTGGTGGTTTTAAGGTGACGGGATATGCTTATAAAGATTATTTGTCCGAAAACTTCAGGTTGATAAAAAGGCTTCAGCCACAAGTGGAACACATCGCTTTCTGTTATGATAACCGTTATAATCTGTCCTTTTTCGAAAACTACCTGAAAACCCTTTGCGAGCAGACCGATTCGCTCGGCTTTTGTTATCTGGATGGCAACAAGCTGTCTACGACACAATTGCTCGATTCGATCTCCCGGATGGATGATACGTACGCATTGCTGACGGCGGGCTGGTACACGGATGCGCTCCAGTATCCCCATGCCCATTCAAAGCTCCATAATGAATTGCCGCATTATACTTCGATACCGCTTTTCCAAGCCCTGGATCAGGGAAAAGCAAACATGAATTATATCGGTGGTTACTACATCTCAGGGGAGGAAATGGGGAAAGATCTCGCTACTCTTACCAGTAGTGTCCTGACCAAAGGGATCGAGAACAGTCCCGTTTTCCAGTACACCCCTTCCCAACCCCGTTATTATATTAATTATCCGACTTTTGTGGCGGCAGGACTTGATTTATCTCTGTTGCCGGAAGGCACGGTGTTCTACAATAAGGCCCCTTCTTTGTGGGAGGAGCATTCGTTGGAAGTCGTGCTCCTCATTTGCCTGATTATCCTGATGATCGTTATTTTCATTGGAGTCCTGCTATATCGGAAGCGAAAGGAAGATGCCTACAGGACCGCTAATGCCAGGATGCTCGAACTTTTAAGCCGGATGCCGGATATGGCGACTATTTATGACTCGGAACTGAATATTCTGGATATTATCAATCCGCAGGAGCATGTGCTACACGGGGGCAATGACAAAAGCATGATCGGGCGTAACTTGTTGGATGTAGGCGAAGAGTATAAGGCGTTCGATGATATGATGGATTGCCTTATCAGTAATCTGAGGGCTACGATAAAGACCGGCGAGGTGAGGGTCTTTAATTATAAATATGCAAAGGGAGATGTAATCTATTACACCAAAGCGCGTGTCGTTCCTTTCGGAAAAGATTCCATCATTTGCTTTTCGCATGATGTAACCCCTTATGTCGTTGCTGAAAAGGAAATATTACAGTTGAAGACGTTCCTGCAATCGATTATGGATAACCTGCCTGTCGGCCTGTTCATTAAGGATGTCGATGACCAGTTCCGCTATCTGTTTTACAATAACAAAGTCTCCGAATTTTATGAGGAAAACTTCGGTGTCATGTTAGGTAAGAACGATTTTGAGGTAAATGATCCGGAAGCGGAACGGTTCAGGGAGGAAGACTTGAAGGTACTGGAAAGTGCTGAACCGATCACGTTTGACCGGATATTCTATGATCCTGAAACCGGAGCTCCTAAACGTTGGGGAGTTACCACAAAGACGCGGCTCGAAGACCAAGAGGGCAAGTTGTATATTGTCGCAACGACAGTCGATACGACGGAAATCCGCAAGAACGAACAGGAACTGAATGAAAGCAAGTTGAAACTTGAGTTTACACTGGAGGCTGCACAGATCATATCGTGGGAATATAATGTAGATGCCCGGACTTTCTATTCCCCGAATTCTACTGTTTTTGAAGAAACGATCATCCCGTTGGACGATTACCTCTCTTTTGTCTTTCCGGAAGATACCACCCTGTTGAGTGCAGGACTGGAAGACCTGGCCAGTGGGAAAACACAAGTGATGGATATCCAGATCCGCCTTATTACGCCGGCTTTGGGAGAACGTTGGTTTGAAATGCATGCCGTACCGTACGGGCAGGGGGAAGATGGAAGGATCAGTAAACTGATCGGTCTGCGTACGGATATTACAGACCAGAAAATGACAAACGAACTGATCCGCCTGCGTGATAAGGCCGAGGAGGCTAATCGCCTGAAGAGTGCGTTCCTGGCCAATATGAGCCATGAGATACGGACACCGCTCAACGCAATTGTCGGGTTTTCCAACCTGATAGCGACGACTGATGATAAGGAGGAGATAGGCGAGTACGTCAAGATCGTGGAGACAAACAACGAACTCCTGCTCCAATTAATCAGCGATATTCTCGACCTTTCGAAGATCGAAGCCGGGCAATTGGATTTCAATTATACGGATGTCGATCTGTCGGACGTTTTCAATAATCTGTATCAAGTCTATAAATGCCGGGTAAAAGACAGTGTCGAACTACTTTGCCGGCAACCTTCCCCGGGTTATGTGATTCATTCGGAAAAGAACCGTTTGACACAGGTCGTGTCCAATTTCTTGAGCAATGCCTGCAAATATACCTCTAAAGGCTCTATCATCATGGGATATGAGCTGCAGGGCGACAGGCTTCGTTTTTATGTGACGGATACGGGAAAAGGAATTTCCGGGGAAAATATGCCACATGTGTTTGAACGATTTGCTAAATTTGACAGCTTTGTACAGGGAACGGGACTGGGGCTTTCCATTTGTGAGTCGATTGTTCAATCTCTGGGCGGCGAAATCGGTGCTGAATCGGAATTGGGCCGGGGATCTACTTTCTGGTTTACGATCCCGTATGAACCGGCAAGCAAATAAATAAGTATAAAAACAAATAACAATAGAATGGAAAAAGTAAAGAAATCACTGGTAAAGAAAGAGTATCTTATCCCTTTTATATTAGTCACTTCACTGTTTTTCTTATGGGGTTTCGCACACGCCATATTGGATGTACTGAACAAACATTTCCAGGAAGCGCTTATCATGACAAAAGCCCACTCCGCCTTGATCCAGGCAACGATGTACACCGGCTATTTTACGATGGCGATCCCTGCCGGACTTTTTATCAATAAATACGGATACCGCCAGGGAGTCGTGTTCGGACTGATCCTTTACGGTATCGGTTCGTTGCTCTTCATCCCGAGCGAGCAATTGATGTCGTTCAACTTCTTCCTCTTTTCCCTCTTTGTGATTGGTTGCGGGTTGACTTTCCTCGAAACGGCAGCCAATCCCTACGTGACGGAATTGGGCGATCGTGAAACGGCTGCCAGCCGTTTGAACCTGGCACAGTCTTTTAACGGCCTGGGGTGTATCTGTGCTCCGGTGATCGGCGGTATGTTGCTGTTCTCCGGCAATGGGGAGGCTAATATCGCGTTGCCCTATACCGTGATGGGTGTTGTCGTGCTGACTGTGGCTCTTGTCTTTTTCCGTATCCGCTTGCCGGAGATCAGCCATGACGATTGCGAAGAAACGGCAGTCGAAGCGAAAGCCGGGTTAGGCGGATTATGGAAGCACCGTTGTTTTACGTGGGGAGTCATGGCTTTGTTCTGCTACGAAATTGCGGAGATATCCATTAATAGCTTCTTTATTAATTATGTGACGGATGATGGCTGGATGGATGCACACGATGCTGCGATTGTCCTCTCTTTCGGCGGATTGGGGTTGTTTATGGTCGGACGTGTCATCGGTAGCTGGATTATGAGTTATATCCGGGCGGAGAAAGTGTTGTTCGTTTGTGCCATCTTTACCGTCCTGGGTGCTCTGTTGATTACGCTGGATTTGGGTGTCCTCTCGAAAGGAGCTTTGTTTGCCTGCTATGTATTCGAAGCCATCATGTTCCCCACCATCTTTGCTATCTCGCTGAAAGGCCTGGGCGATTACACGAAACGGGCCTCTTCCTTCCTGATGATGTCACCGATAGGAGGGGCAGTCGGTCCCCTGCTAATGGGCTATGTGGCGGATGTTTCGACAATGGCTCTTTCCTTTATTGTCCCGTTGTTCGGATATGCGGTCGTGCTGATCTATTCTTATATGGTGATGGCGAAGAAGATACGGTGAGTAAATTCGTCATTCATAACTCATAATTCATAACTCTTTCCTATCTTTGTGAAGCCTGTTCACTAACGGACGGGCAACGGCCTTATGAATACAGCAACCAGAAAGATGCCGATCGGCATACAGAGCTTTGAGGATATACGGAGAGGTGAATATATATATGTAGACAAGACAGCTCTTATGTATCAACTTGTCACACGTGGAAAGCCCTATTTCCTGAGCCGTCCCCGCCGTTTCGGCAAAAGTCTGCTTATTTCTACCCTTGAAGCCTACTTCCTCGGTAAGAAAGAACTGTTCAAAGGACTCGCTATCGAGCAGCTCGAACAGGATTGGATTACCTATCCGGTGCTGCATCTCGATCTGAACGCCCGGAAATATGAAAAGGCAGAAGATCTGATAGCAATGTTAAACCAGCACCTTGAGATATGGGAAACTACCTATGGATATGAAAAACAGGATAGAAGTCCGGAAGAACGTTTCGCCGGCATCATCCGCCGTGCCAACGAACAGACAGGGCGCCAGGTAGTCGTCCTTATAGATGAGTATGACAAGCCGCTGTTGCAGGTTTTCAGTAACGAAGCGCTGCTCGCCAATTACCGTGCTACCCTGAAAGCATTCTACGGTGTGTTGAAAAGCGCCGACCCGTATCTGAAGTTTGTATTCCTCACCGGTGTAACCAAGTTTGCGCACGTCAGCATATTCAGCGACCTCAACCAGCTGAAGGACATCAGCATGTTCCCTGATTATGCAAGCCTGTGCGGAATCACCTTGGAAGAACTCAAACAAAACTTCCGCCCGGAGATAGAAGCTGTAGCCGGGGAAAACGAATATACCTACGAGCAAACGCTCGACAGACTGGCACAGAAGTACGACGGTTACCATTTTAGGGAAAACACCCCCGGAATGTTTAACCCCTTCAGCCTGCTGAATGCACTGGACAGCCGCAAATTAGACAACTTCTGGTTCCAGACCGGTACGCCGACTTTCCTTGTCGAGCTGCTGAAAAAGAGCGAATTTGATATGCGCCAGTTGATCGACGGCATAGAGACGGAAGCGTCCGCCTTTACGGAATATCGCTTGGAGGCCAACAACCCCGTGCCGCTTATCTACCAGAGCGGTTATCTCACCATAAAAGGCTACAACCGTGAGTTCGAACTCTACAAATTGCAGTTCCCGAATGAAGAAGTGCGCTACGGTTTTCTCAGTTTCATCGCTCCGTTCTACTCTTCCATCACCGATAGCGACAAAGGGTTCTACATTGGCAAGTTTGTCCGGGAGCTTCGGGCAGGCGAC
Source organism: Parabacteroides sp. AF48-14 (assembly GCF_003477465.1). NCBI lineage: Bacteria > Pseudomonadati > Bacteroidota > Bacteroidia > Bacteroidales > Tannerellaceae > Parabacteroides > Parabacteroides sp. AF48-14. The sequence goes on along the minus strand of NZ_QUDI01000019.1, from coordinate 82,528 downwards.
GTGGATGCTTTCCTAACCCGCCTGCGCGCCTTCTTCGCTGACTTCCCTTATGAACTGAATGCGCGGACCGAACGACATTACCAGGTGGTTTTTTATCTGGTGTTCAAGCTGATGGGGCAGTTCTGTGACGCCGAAGTGCGCAGTGCCCGAGCCGTGCCGATGCAGTGGTCAAGACGAAAGACTACGTCTACGTCTTCGAGTTCAAGCTCGATGGTTCCACTGACGAAGCACTGGCGCAGATCGACAGCAAAGGCTACCTCATCCCCTATACCGCCGACGAACGGCAACTGGTCAAAGTCGGTGTATCTTTTGATGCCGGCGAACGGAACGTCGGGGAATGGAAGGTTGTTGGATTATAATACAATAACCATCTGTTTCGGCTGTTTTTCTATTTCGTCTGAAATCTTGATCGATTTTGAATTGACTTTTTTCATGGTTTTAACCGGCTCGGATGACAACAGAGAAAATGAGGTGCCGAGCTCATCCCCAAAAGCGTGCAATTTGATTATCGAAAACCGGAAACACCGGCAAAGTGATAAAGCTTAACTCCCGGAGAATCGAATATTTGCGAACGAAGACGGACGGCGTTCCAAATATCCCAAGGAATTTATGAGGGCTTGTTGCCGTGAGGTGCGCAGAAAATTGCCTTGAAGTAACGCTTCATCGCTCTGAAGGTTGACTTCGTGCTATATGAAGTCCGACTTCAGGGCAACAAAGTTCCGGATCAGAGCGATAAAGTCCCTCTTCGCGGAAGTGAGGTCCCGGATCATAGGGAAAAGCCCCTTTTTGACAGCTGAAAAGTAGATTAACATTTGTTTGAATTAGGGCCTCTTTGGGGATTTGAAAAACACGTTTTATACAATAAGCTGCGGCAAATATTCTTACAACTGACAAATAATCCTATTCCTTTGTTTGTTGTATATTCGTTTTATATAAATAAAAAGACTATGACAACAAACAGAACAAAAAGGCGCCCTTCGGAAGTATATCTGTTCCGCACGATCGATACCCTGATCTTCCGCCGGCGAAGTGCGGGGAGGGATGCCACCGCCGATCTGTACCGGGCTGCCGGTAACTGGTTTAGAAAATTCAGAAATGGCCGCGATCTCTGCCTGTTAGGAATGACTCCTTCCCTTGTGGATGCTTTATCGCTTTCCTGCAGACCGGGAAAAAGCTGAAGGTAAACTCCGTGAACAGCTATCTTTGCGCACTCCGGGCGATGTACAACATCATCATTCGAGAATTGGGATACATCCCCCGTGTCCATCCTTTCGCGCATGTCACGATCCATCCGGAGAGGTCCGCTAAACGTGCCGTCGACCTGAAAGTATTTGAACAGATTTCTGCCCTGGACTTGAAGGAAGAACCCAGCTTGCAGTTTGCCGCCGATCTGTGCACCTTCTCGTTTTTAGCTTGCGGGATGCCGTTTGTCGACCTGGCGCATCTCACACATGCCAATATCGAGGGAAACACGCTTGTCTATAACCGGACGAAGACCGGTTCGCCTATCCGGATCGGTCTAACCCAGGGAATGCGTTGTTTGCTGGATAAGTATGCATCCCCATCGAGTCCATACCTTTTCCCTGTTTTCCCACCGGAAGGTCCTGTCTCTTATGAACACTATAAGAAGCTCCTACATAAATATAATGTAGCGTTGAAGAAGCTCGGTGCCCGCCTGCGACTACCGGCTCTTTTCACCTCGTATGTCGTCCGGCACTCATGGGCAACCATCGCTTATCGGAAATATACGCCGATAGCCCTGATCAGTCAAGCCTTAGGGCACACATCGGAGCGGACAACACGGCATTATCTCGCCCAACTGGACCAGTCGGAATTGAGTAAAGCAAATCTCTTGGTAATAGGAACGGTGGACAATCTTGTGAGGTTACGGGCGTGACCTTAATTCTGATTTAAGGCAAGGTGTTAGGATTAGAGATAATTTGATAAACAAGGGTTATCTTCAATCTTGTTGAGGGCAAAGATATGAATCTTTTCTTTAAAAAAAACATTTATCCACTTTATTTTAAGTGGGAGGGGGATTTTATGTGATATTTTAATCTATTCGATGTTTTTCAACACAAGTAGGAGTGTGAAAAACTTGGACAACCGGTATCGGCCATCCTAAAAAAAGCATTCGCTTTTTATATCCGGCCTCAGCCGATGAGCGTTAAGCGGAGTAACCGCAGTGAGCGCCCGGAGCATCTGCTGTTTGAGCGAAGCGAGTTTCAGATGCGACAGCGAACGAAGGAAACGGAGTAGCGAGGCGGGTGAAGCCTTGATTTTGGTTTCTTTTGGATCAAGCCAAAAGAAATAATCCGAACTTAAATCAGAATTAAGGGTAAAAAACGAATGTATTGGTAATTTCCGTCTCACCAACGGACAACTTAAATTTGGAATATTATGGCTACTGACAAGACTATCTTATCTGTAGATTTGTACGACAACGTATTATTAAATGCCGCTGCTATCCTCTATTGCAAAAGCGTTTTCGACAGTAGATGCCCCGGAGTACTCTAATCTCTGGGGTATAGTTCCTTCAACCAATGGAATACGGTCATCCCAGTCAACTGAGGACCCTATCCAATGAATAAATATCAAGAACTTTTTCAATATTAATAACTCACTTTTAAAATCAAGAGCTTATGAAGCGAAAATTACACTTTTTGCTTGCTGTCGGTATAGGGCTGACGACGAGCGTAGGTTGGCTGCATGCGGCAGACACTCATCATGTTTTCAATGTTCCTGCCGGAGATGTCATGGCATTGAGGGATTCGATCGCAAAAGCCGCTGAGGGCGATACGGTCAAATTGCCTCCTGCAGATTACAACTTGACTTCCCCATTGGTGATTAATAAACCCATAGTTATAGTAGGTACTATTCCTGACGGCCGTGGTTTGGAAACGAAAATAATAGCAGTTAAAAATGACGATTGGCCTAAAAATGCGGAGGGCGAGATTATTAGTAGTTCTGCTAATCTAGTTACGATTTCAGGCGGAGCATCCGGGAAAACAGTAACATTGAAGAATCTGTGTGTTATGGGATCTATGGCATCTGGAATCAATGTCCAGTCTGCTATGAAGACGGTACTGTATGAAGTTGCTTCAATAGATAATGCACATGCCGGTTTATTGGTCCATTCAACTGTTGAGGCTACAAATTTTCAAACCGATCGGAACGTTTGGGGGGGTGTTAATGTAGATAAAGGTACGCCTGAATATTCACTAAGTTTCACATTCAAAAATTCAACTATTGGAGAGCCGTACAAGATCTGGACAGAACAGACAACAGCGGAAAATATCGTTACTGTACCTGATGGTGAGAGATGGAAGACATACACGATAAAAGGTTCTGATAAAGAAAAGACAAAGATGTACTGGGTACACTCGGATCTGGATATGGAATACGTCGAACAATTCCCTCGTAACACAAATCTGAAAGCAGGTTATACATTTGTTTATGCAAAGGGAGCTCCTATTACTATCCAACAAAGTTCCAATGAGGGATTTATATCCATTAATAATAAAGATGGTAACTCGCTGCTTGAATTACCAGAGAAGTGTAATCCTGTTATCTTCGGTGGCTCTAAAGAAGCATTAGAAGGAAACACGAGTATCACGATGAAAAGTGGTCGGGTTTATGCGTTGATAGGTGGTGGATATAATGCTAATGTGAAGGATGTTTCTTTGACAGTGAATGGCGGAAACATCACACAGTATTTAGTTGGTGGCGGATTTGGACCGAATGATGCATCTACAAGTGCTAAATATGCAGATGCTGCAGCTGTAACAATGAATGTTGAAGGAGCTAGTGTTAGTTATCTGATTTCAGGAGGTATGGAGTTCTCTAAAGTGACATCGACGAATGTTACACTAAATAATGCAACTGTGGGTTATGCTCTTGGTGGCGGTTTTGCTCCATCAAGTTTAGGCCAAAATGAAAATACGGTTTCTACAGACTATTTTAATAGTATAGGTACTTCTGTTTTTACAATGACAGGCGGAGTTGTGAATAAGGCTGTCTGTGCAGGCGGTGGTTATAGTTATTCTGCTATGGGCACTGCTACGGCAACCTATAATAATGTTATTTTTAACGGAGGCTTGTATGGTGCTGGCTGGAGAGGTTATACTGGAACTTCAACGGTTAATGCTAACGGATGTACATTTAATAGTAGAGCCGGTGATTATAGAACGATTGCTGCCATGGTTCGTGGAAAAGCAGAGAATATATCACTGACATTTGATGACAAGTGTACATTCGATTCCCAATATGAATGCTATCTTGGTACAGATCGGGATAGTGAACAAAAGAATCCTATTCCTACATCTGACAATATAACAATTACGTTTAAGGGCACTAGTACTCCGATTGTCAAAGTGAGTGATGGTATGCAGAATGTTACAGTGACTGGTGCAAAGGTAAATGTGGCTCCATTCCTTTGGAAGGCCAGTACTCCTAACGATTTGGTTAAAGACTTTACGATTCCTTCCGGTAAAACCTGGACCTTCAACGACGGTCTCTCAATGGAAAGCGGTGTGAAGCTGACAAAGAACGGTACATTGAAGTATGGTAAATCATTTGATACCAATGTTGCAACTGCTGATGAATTAAAAGCAGCTGTTGCTCTTGGAGCAGATGTTATTAAGTTGGCAGATGCAACGTATGATCTTAATTCTACGGTATTAGAGATAAATAAGAGTATGACCATACAGGGAGCAGATCCTGCAAAATGTATTATGGAAGGTGCGATGGCCATCAAGCCTGCTTCTAATACTGAAAAAACAATTGTTGCCATAAATGGAGTTAAATTTGACTACACTCCGTCAGCTGCGGTAGCAAATACAAAATGTACTCCTGTAATTGAGGTTCATAATGGAAATGTAGATTTGCAGGTGAATAACTGTCTGGTAGATAATAATACAGCAGGTACAGGTGGTCGTACTGCTGCAGACTTTAAGTACTTGTATAATGTTTTTCAGATGGATTCATTGGCATCCGGTTCCATGATAATAGAGAATTGTGTTGTCAATTTGAATGCAAATAGCCAGATCGCAGTTTTGACCGAAGCTGAAAAGAGTACAGTTCTTCTTAAAGATACGAAGATACAAACATCTAAAAATGCAGATGGTACACCTAAAGGAGATAGTAATATAGGAATTTTCCCTCATAATAATGGCGTGACTGTTACGATGGATAACTCTACTATTGAATTGAAGAACCATTACGGTATTTATTTGTGGTCAGGGGATAATAGTGGAAAGGATGAGAAACTGATTGAGGATCTAAAAGTATATCTTACAAATAAATCTGCTATCTCTGCTTATGGTGCTATTCGTGTGAGATACACCAAAAATACTTATGTCTCTATTGCTGGCGGGAGTACCTTAACGGGGACTACCTTTAATGCAAAAGGTGGATCAAATGACTTTGGAACATTAGTTATGCAGGGAAATATCGGCGCAGTAGTAGACATTGAAGATTCTAATGTTGGAACTGTATTTGGAAAAGAAAATGCAGCTCCTATGACTCCATTCCTATTTAATAACTATTATGGATTGGAGAAAGGTACGATTATAAACTTAAAGGGAGCCACTGTAGTACAAACACAGAGTAATGAAAAGGCTCCATATATGGTAAAATATAGTGAGTATCCAGATCCGGATACATTGAAGAGCTATGTGAAAGTAGCGGAGGCTGCTCCTGTAAAATTCCTGGATGAAGCAGGAAATGATTGTCTTATCATCAAAGATTATCTGGATAAATCTTTCAGGAATGCAGCTGTTTCTATCGCAAGCGCTGTCGCTTTTGGAGAAACTTACGTTTATAATGGTACAACTTACTATGATTTCTATCCGGTTGCTCAGTCCGGTGATGTTGTTTTAGCTAAAGATACGACAATAGCAAAAGTCCTTCTATCCTTAAACAATGCTAAAATGTTGTTTTTTGAGAATACAGGAAATGCCTCTGATTGGGAAGCTTATACGATTCCAGATAGTCTTATCTTTGACTGTAAAGACGGTTATTTGGTAACAGGTAAAAATGCAGCTGACTTATTTGCAAATAGTGTCACTAATAAAGCCGTTTTCTATCTGAAACAAACAGCAACAGAGTTTACTGCTATCGCTGCTGGTAACAATCACGTACAAATCAAAGCTAACGATAACGTAGCATGGAACGTAGCCTCTAATGCGAACCGCTCTGTTGAAATCGCTGCCGGTGCTACATTGACAATTAATGTGGCTATGCCTCTGGATACAGTCTTTATGGCAGAAAGTGCACAACTGGTTGCTAATGCAGCTGTAACTGCTAATGCCGTTCAGTTGACTTATGGTACAACGAAGGTTTGGAAGGCATTCGGATTCCCGTTTGCGATTGGTTCTGTTAAGAATGTAGCAGGTGATAAAGAGATCAAGACTACAGCTTCTGCCAAAGACGGTGTTTGGACAGCTGGTATTGACGACAAGGAACCGAAATTTACCGTAACGGGTGAGAACGCTACCCCTGCGGCAGCATGTATCATAGCCTCCGAAAAGGATAGTTCGATTGTCGTTACTTCAACAGGTTCTACTCTTTCTTTGGCAACAAAAGCTGAACCGAATGCACCGGTAGTAACAAAGGCAAATGACGTCAACTTCAAGATCTATTCCAATCCCAACCTGTCCGATATGACGCTGACACAGACCGCTTATGTCTTGAGTGAGGACGGAAAGACGTTTGATCGTATGGTTAATCCGACAATCAAGGCATTCCAGAGCTTCGTATTGGCAGATGAGGCAACGACAAACACACTGCGTTCGTTGCGCATTGGCGATACGCCGACTGGCAATGAAATCGTTCCGGTGGAAGGTTACTTTGTGGAAACAGGACATGGAACGATCACGATCCATACGGCAGAACCTACGCAGGTTATCGTTGTCGATATGTTGGGACGTGTTCACTACAATGCCCGCGTAAACGATGGCGAACAGATCGCTGTTCCTGCCGGTATCTACGCTGTAAACAGACAGAAAGTAATAGTTAAGTAACAATTAAAACGATAGTAAATATGAAAAATATAAAATCCGTTATATCCCTCGCCCTCCTCGCAGTGGCCCCGACGATATACGCACAAAATATAGATACAAAAGCTGCGCCCGACGTCCCGACGTTCTCGGTGACGCTGAATGTGACAAATAATGGGGGAGGACTCGACTCTGTATTCGTAAAGAAGACTATTGAAACAGAGAAAGACAGTCTTATCCTCTCCGGCACTAATTCATTGAAGCTGACTTATGGTGCAACACCTTCTTTCCGCCTGAAAGCAAACAGCCAGTATATGCTGGAAAGCTTTACGGTGAACGGAACAAAGGTTGAAAGTATGAATGAACAGTTTAATGTTCTTTATAAAGATGTCAACTCTTACACATATGCCACTCCTGCGGAAGGTTTGAAAGAAAAGACCGATATCGTGATTAAATGGGTCGAGAAGCCGGAAGTTAAATTGGAGATTACTGGTACGGAGCAAATCGTAAATGCAAGCACTGCGGCTACAATTACTGTAAAAGCTGATGGACAAGAACAGCAGTTTTTGAAATACTATTCTGATGTTGCTTGTACAAAAGAAGCTGACGGAGAAGCCAGAAAGAAAGCCGGTACTTTCTACATCCCGGTGAAAATTCCAGAAACAGCAGCAAAGAAAGCTGTAGACAGAGTGATCACCATGGTTGTTAATAATAAGACTGCATTGGCTGTAGGCACTGCTCCCAAATGCGAAACTATCCTGATGCAAGGCCAGCCGCTTTCTGCCGCTGTTATCACTGGCGGTAAGGTGACGGTTGATCGTCAAACAGACCATGTTATCAAAGGAACTTGGTCTTGGGCAGATCCGAATGCGTTGGTAGAGGCTGGTGCAGCTTCCTCAAAGACGTATGCCGCCATCTTCACCCCTGATTCCGCAGCTGTCTATAATACAGTAACAGCTGAAATCGGTGTAGGTGCTAAACCAGTTAAGATAGTAACTGTCAATCAGACGGCTGGCGGTGTTGTCGCTATCACGAATGCATCGGCTGATAATAAATATATTGGAACAAACGTATCTACAAATCCAACGATCACAGTAACAGCTACTCCGGATGCCGGATATCAGTTCTCTAAATGGGCTTGGGCAGGTACTAGTACGCCGAGTGACAGCGAATCGGAAAGTAAGGTTACTGCAACAGACAAGGAAATTACTGCTAATACCGTTGTTTCCGCCGTGTTTGAAAAGGCAACTCGTAAGATTACAATTACTTCTCCTACGGGAAGTGACGGCAATAGTTTGAAAGTCCTGAACGGAACTCAGGAAGTAGCAACCGATACAGATGTCCCAGTCGGTACGACTCTGACAATCGTTGCGACTCCGGGCGAAGGACAGGAAGTTGAAAAGGTGGAATATACACTGAAAAAGGCAAGTCAAGATACACAATCTGATGATCTTGTAACCGAAGCCACCAGCTTTATCGTAAGCGGTGCTGCCGGAAATACTTACACGATTGCCGCTACCTTCAAAACAATAGAGCCTAATCAATACCTCGTATCCGTTGACAATATGACAAACGGCGCCTTGAAATTGAAACAGGGAGAAACAGCTATTGCTCCGAACTCATCTGTAGAAAAGGATTCGTATGTCTCTATCATCGCATTGCCGAACAAAGGTTATAAGTTGGCTACATTGAAAGCCAATGGCGTGAATATCAAAGATGCTTCCGGTCTGACCGTAACAAAGGAAACTACGATTGCCGCTACATTTGAGAAAGAAACATATCCGGTTTCAGTCGTTACCCCGGAAGGAGTAAGCATCAATGTACAATCCGGTAGTAAAGCGTTTGAAACCTCTTTAGGCGCTGTAACCGTTACGGAAACAGATCCCGACAACTACCGTCTGATCAACCTGCTGGTCAACAATAAACCTGTTGCCAACGGTAGTGAAGTGATCGTAAACGGTCCGACGAACATCTCTGCACAAGTGAAGAAGTTGGCGCCTCTCTCTATCCTGAACGATGACAAGACAACAGTTACCTATAGCGGAAAAGCACAGGAATATGCTGTTAAGACAACTGCCAACCTGGGTGGTTTCTCCGTTAAATATCTGTTGAATGGTACAAAAGATACGATCCCGACAGGCGTAGGTACTTATACTGTCGTAATCACTCGTCCTGCCGACGATGTCTATGCTGCTACAAAAGTTAACCGTACGCTGGTGATCGAACCGGGCGTTCCGGGTATCAAAATGATACCGTTTGCGGAGGCTGCAACAGGTAGTGAAATTGCTAGTACTGCTACAGTTGCCGGTATATGGACAAAAACGAAACCGACAAAGGCTGTTAACGGCTTGAGAGCAGCTGATGATGATTTGCAGACTGTGTACTTTATTCCGACGGATAATAACCTTATGACAGTTACTGCTGTAACTCCTAAAGACCAGACTACAGCTAATAGCTTGGCTGCTTCTGTTAAGCTCCCGACTGTTTCAAACGGCTCTATCGTTCTGATGAACGGTGATATCGCTGTTGCTGCCGGACAATCAGTTTATAAAGGTCAGGAATTGACGATCAAATTGATTCCGGATGCTGGATTTATGATTGGCGGAACATTGACCGGGACTGGTCTTACTTTTGCGAACGATGTATACACGCTTACACTGGCAGGAGATCATGAGATTAATGTTACTACAGGAGAGTTGTTTAAACAGAAGACTCCAATCACTGCTCCTAATGGTTTTGAAGCCTTAAACAGTATAGAGAAGTTTTATGCTGTCTCTCCGATTGAATTGAATGTCACTGATCTGACACTTCCAGACGACTTCCCCACAGACAAATGGATCATTTTTTACAAGCTAAATGACAATGTCGTGACACCGACAAATGTGGTCCAAGGTAATGGATATGATATCTATGTTAGTCGTGATGAAGATGATAAATATCAGGCTTTCAAAGCTGCTAAGATCGGAAAGCTGACAGTTAAGCCAGCTGTAATTACTAAAGAATGCGTGACTGTACCGACTGCAACAGCTATCACAAAGGGAGAGACATTACTTGCTTCCAGCCTGACGGGTGGTAGTGTTTTGGTAAATGGTATCTCGGTCTCTGGAACTTTTGCATGGGCTTCAGTTAATGAGCTAATTAATCAAGCCGGTGATAAGCCGATTACCTTTACCCCGACAGATAATTTAAATTATAGTACAACTTCGATTCAGGAAAAACTTTATTCTTATGTCTCCCTGAAAGATGCTTCTTCCTATGTGATGACCTTGAAGAAAGTGAATGACGGTGCAATCACGATCACGGATGCCGCCGGTACGACAATCGACCAGAATGCTCCTTCAATCAAGATCGCTGCCGGTATGAAACTGTTTATTAAGACAGCTGCAACCGGAACGAAGATCGATAAGATCGTAGTTGTCCCGGAAACAACAGTGAGAACAGAAACAACCGGAGACAAACAAGTCTGGTCGTTTGAGGCACCAAGCCAAGACTTTGCCGTAACCGTTACATTCACGAAGGAAAGTACCAGCGAAGGTGGTGACACCCCCGAAGAAGGCGTAGCCGTTACCGGTATCTCCCTTAACAAGACAACGCTTACGTTGCCGCGTCTGAAATCAGAGAAGCTGGTAGCTACTGTTACTCCGACAGGTGCAACCAAGAAGGATGTGAAGTGGACCAGTACGAATCCTGAGATTGCTACGGTGGATGCCGACGGAACTGTGAAAGCAGTGAAATACGGACAGGCTACGATCATCGCAACAACTGTGGACGGTGGTTTCACTGCCATGTGCCAGGTGAATGTGGACTTTGCGACGGCTATCGAAAAGATACTTTCCGAAAGCCTGGTTTACAGCCGCAACGGACAGATCATTATCGAACCGGCTGCTCCGGTAGAAATATCGATCATCAACCTCGGTGGACAAGTTATCTATAACAACTCCATCAGCAGCACAATACAGGTACCTGCCAATAATGGCGTTTACATTGTTCGTATGGCTGCTGCCGGTAAAGCAACGACAACGAAAGTTATTGTGAGGTAGTAAAGATCCCTATATCAAACTATGCGCTCCTCTGAATGAGGAAACCGTTTGATTAATAAGAAAGGGGGGAACCGTGAGGTTCTCCCCTTTTTGCTGAATTGCCGGATAGTAACGATAATTTATTATCCTTTCCTCACAATCTCCCAAACCTCCTCTTCCGTCCCGTCGAAAGGGCCGGAGGCTTCCAGCTTGATTGTGCACATGGCGGCGGCGAAGCAACCGGCTTCTTTGTAGGAGGCGCCTTTGCCCCGCATATAGAGGTAGCCGACCATGTAGGTGTCGCCGCATCCGGTGGCGTCTACTACTTCCGTAGGCGGGTAGGCGGGAATCTCATGAAACTCGCCGTCGGCATAGATGACAGAACCCATGCTTCCTAATGTCAGCAGCACTTCTTTTACGCCCCAGTCGGCAAGCATCAGGGCCGCCTTCCGCGGGTCTTTGCATCCGGTAAGGACTTCCGTCTCGTGTTCGTTGGCTTTCAGGATATGGATATACTTCAGGGCTTCCTGCTTTTCGGGCCAGTCGACAGCGAAAACCTTTTCACCGCGAACCTCACGCAGATAACCCTGGGCGTCGACCGACAAGATGCCTTTGGTCGACAGGTATTTCACCACCTCGAGCGAGAAGTCGTCAGCCAGGAGGCTGCCTAAATGGTAGATACGGGCGTTTACGTCCTGCAGCCCTTCCACCGTAAACGGATCGGCTTTCGCCAGTACCCGCTGTGTCCGGTTGTCCTGGTTTTCGCCATATGTGTTTTCGAAATAAACGGAATGGGCGCTTGGCAATACTTTCACTTCGATACCTTTACTGCGGATATCATCGACGGCAGCCATCTCGCTTTCGGCAAGGGCTGTCACCAGTTGAAAGTTGGAGGCGTCTAAGTGGCTGATTGCATGTGCGAAATAAAAAGAAGTTCCTCCCGGCATATGTATGGTGCGTTTCGGGGTTACAATCTTATCCAAAGTGATGTGCCCGATGCAACAAAGATCATGTATGTTCATATTACTTATTTAATCAGGCTGCAAAAGTAGGAAAAAAACAATTATACGTGGTATAATATACTCTTATAACTCAATCTCTTTGGAAAAAGGCGTTGTTTTATTCAGGACCCCTTTATCCGTATTAATCAGATTAGTCCATTTGTCATAGTCGAATTTCATATCCTTTTTAAGGATGGCGGTCAACTCCTGATTAGCGAAAAACCTGAAATCCGAATGTACATCTTTCAGATACTCTATTAAGGTTTGAACACCTTTGTTAGAACCGCACCGTCCCAAGGCTGCTGCAATCGATAATTCCAGAAGTCCCCCGTACAGTCGCCATCTGGTATGATTGTAATCGGATGTCTGGTAACCAATGATATTAGTATCCGTAGCCAATTTCTCAAGCCCTGGTATAAAGAGAGGATCAGGCATACGTTCAATATAGAAACAGAGATTCAAAATGCGATTATAATACGGGATTAATAGCAAATCGATTCTGTTCTTGTTATAAGTATCGCTTGCCTTGACTTTTTCTCCTCCGGAGTGGGTTTTACATAGAATCAGGTTTATAATCCGGTTGGAATCTGAATTTCCACACATACCGAGCAGTGCGATATCTTGGTTGATTTTCCAATACAGGTTATCTGCTTGATATTTCTCGAAATACTGTTGCGGATGTCCTGTCTGAGCCTCATCGGCAAACAGCTGTTCCAATTCGGAAATAATCAATCCGGCTCCTTCCGCATCTTTGAACCAGGCTAATGCTTTAGCTATTAAAATCGATTTGTCTTTCTTGTATGCTTTTCTCAGAAGAGGAAGGATATCCTGTTTGGCTTTCCGGCAGCATTTAAATAAGTATTCGTTATCTCCTTCAATTAGTTTGTTTACGATATCCTGTGCTGAGAGTTTTTCCTGTGGATGGTTAGGCAATAAAAGTCCGTTTTGCAGCCATTCTTTTTGTAATTGGGAAACAGAAAAATCTCTTGGACGTTTCTGTCGGCTGATAATTGAAGCTGCAATAATACCTGTCGCATATCCAAGTAAATAAACATCGGCGGACATACGCGTAAATTGTAGTGCGTTATGTGTCTGGCTGATACCTCTTCCGGAAAGCAAAAGGCCGTCGATTGTTTTGGGAACAATTGCACGGTAAGGAATATTTACCGTGATTTGGTTGGAATGAGGTAACAGGAATGCACAACGTGAATATTCGGAATGACCAAAATGATGGGGGTCGAAATCGCTGTGTGCATTAATGATCGTATCTTTGAACCATGTCTTCTCCAATGCGTCGATCAGGTTTAACTTGTATTTGCCTTCCGGTCTTCTGGACTCGCGGACTGTCAGCATAGGATAAAAGTCGTAGAAGAATGATTCATAATGAGATAGATACAAACCTCGCTGCAACTCTGTTATCTTTGTGTTGTCGATAATATCGTAGTCTTTGTTGATCGTTTGCATAGGTGCATTTTTACTTTTGAAGGGGAGATCCCATTGGCTGTAGTTCTGGGTTGTATACATTCTTGTATTCCCAATTTCAAAATTTTCTCCTGCGAAATAGGCGATATCTCCATCTCCGGTTGCATCTATCGTAAGTTTTACCTGTATCCATTTTAATTCTCCGTCGACACAGATAGCGACTTTTTCCAATCTTTTCCCGTTGGTCTGGGCTCCACAGATAATAGCTCCGTTAATCATACTATAGTCATATCGGTTTAAAGAACGGACACTATGGAAACACCTGCAGATGCAGTTGAGAGCGATGTTGTAGTCTTTGGCTGTTTGTCGTATCCCTTTTTCCAATGCCAGAATATAGGAATGCTTGTTTTGCCCTAAATAATAACCGGTCACACCTCCCATAGTCTTACTTCCCCCTAAGTCATTAAAATATTCGACAATAAGAGGTTTTGCCCCTTTTTCTGCAGCTGATAGGGCAGCTGCTATTCCGGCAGTCCCTCCTCCGGCAATCAATAGGGATTTATTGACTACGGGCAGTTGCATACCCTCTATTGAGTAAGCTGTCAAAGAGAGTGTATGCCCGTATTCGTTTACAGTTTGGTTCGTAGAAGTGTTGAATGGCTTGTTTTTTCCTCCTGCATAATAAACAGTGTCCATAGTTCTCCGGATGTCTTGCTTTTTGTATCTGCTGATGCTGTTCTGGGCACTTTGGATCAGTTCGAGTATGGAATTATAGCTGTGTTCTGTCGGGCGGTTTTCGATACAAATATAGTCTTTGAGGGTGATATCCGGAAGTTTGTAATTGTCCAGATAATAGGAACATTCCTGTGCATAATAGCGTAACTTGGCATTGGCCAGACCTTTTGCCAACAAAGGGAAGTCCTTGCTGATCTGTGTTGCAATAAGCCTTGCTTTTTGTTCGATTGCACTGAGATTATCTGTCTCAACAGGGAAATTGAATGATAAGAAATACTGGTCTTGGGATTTCTTACCATGATGGATTTCGAGCCTGTTATCTGAAAGGCCATAAGAAGAACTAAGAGTCAAGTATTTGTCATTTAAATATTCTGCGTCTTGTACTTCCATCACGAATCCAGCTTTATCAGGTTTATATGGTTGTCCGAATAAGTGTCGTGTGAATGAGTTGTTGTCCGATGTATCGATGAACCCCATAGTAGGGATGGAATAAACCCCTTGTTTGCAAGCGACGATTATTCCTGAAACCTGTCTCTTCTGATTGGAAATGATACCGCAAACGTCGGTCATTAGTAATAGGTCGATATTATTGGCGAGGAGGGAGCGGAGTAATCCCTTTTTCAAGCTCCCTGCAAACAAAAGTGTCTCGTCTCCGATAGAACTGTTGTAAGGTGCGCTAAGTTGGGTATTAAATATCTCTTTCTTTTCCCCTTCCGGGAAGAATAATTGGGCCAGGGTATCCGGCCATTTTTCGTATCCGGCAGTATTTAGCCATAATTTTCTCTTGGCTGCGATATCATAGCCCGGTGAAGTTCTTTTATCGATGACCAATACTTTCATCCCTTGCCTGGATGCTTCGATTGCTGCAAAGCAACCGGAAAGTCCGGCTCCATTTATGATCAGGTCATAGTCGCTTTGTTCCGTCACATGTTGGAATGACTGCGATATTTCTTCCATAGCTTGTGTGTACGAGAAATGATTATTGATTAACACGCCTCCTAATGCTGCTATGTTGATGTGGATGAAGTCTCTTCTTTTCATATTGTTTTAAAATTAATTGTTCGTATTTAAATCAGCCATGAAATACAAATGTCTGTATTTCATGGCTGTTCTTAATTAGTAATTGGGGTTTTGTTTCAGATTTTTGTTAATATCCAATTCTTTTTGAGGAATCGGGAATAGATAGTCTCTATCAGGATTGAATGTTCTGTTATCGAAAGAACGTAATGCTTCAGCATACGCATCATATTGAGGCATGCCGTTTTGGTCGAATGTCGGGATATAGTTAGGCAGGTAATCCCTTACAGGTCTTCCATACAATTTCCCGTTCATTACAGATTCTGCAATTTTCCACCTTCTGATATCAAAGAAGCGCAAACCTTCCATTGCAAATTCTACTTTTCTTTCCTGACGAATCAACTTTCGGATATTTTCCTGTGTATCCGGTTTGATAGCCGGCATTTGTGCCCTTTCCCGAACTAAGTTTAAGGCTTCGTATCCAAGATTATCCATTCTCCCTAATTCATTGATCGCTTCCGCATACATTAATAAAATTTCCGCGTAACGGATCAGGATGATATTCAGCTCGCTTTTCAGCCTGAAAGTTTGTTCTTCATCCGTGTATTTTCTCCAGCAATATCCGGAGAATGTAGCATAGGGATTTGTTACGTCCTGATTGTTTCTGCGTACCGCAGGAGTTACATTGTAATCCCAGCATTCCAAACTGTCAGGATGTGTTTCGAACTGGTAGCCCTGGAATGTACTGCCAGGTACGACAACGGTTGCTTCCAGCCGTAAATCCCGGTTTTTGAATGGAGTGGCTGCATTGTAAAGACTTGATTCGTTAATAGGCAAACCGTCTGTACAGTAATAAGAATCGACAAGTGATTGTGCAGGAACTTTGTTGGAATATCCGGAAGCCATACGTGAGAATAGGTTACCAGGAACACCGTGAGTCTGTTGGTTTACGCGCGAATATTGCACGAAGAAAATAACTTCCTTGCTTTGCTTATTCTGCTTATTGAAAAGGTTATTGTAGTTGGGATCCAGAGAATAGATACCCGATTCTATTATACGTTTACTGGCATCGGCTGCAATATCCCATTTCTTGGAAAATAAGGCTTCCCTGGCTTTTACGGAAAGCGCACATCCTTGAGTTACCCTGCCAATATCATCGCCTGTATATTGTATCGGCAATAGCTTGGCCGTTTCCTCCAGCTCATTTAAAATGAACTCGGTAACTTGGTCTCTGTCGGTTTGGGCCGGTTTATCAGTGATAGATTGAGGCTCGGTCAACAAAGGTATATTGCCAAAGAAGTTAACCAATAAATGATAGTGGTAAGCTCTGAAAAAACGAGCCTCACCTTCTATTCTCGTATATATCTTAGGATCTGTGATAGACTGTGCTTTGTGCATATTGGCTAAAAGCATATTGCATTGGTTGATCACAGTATAACAGTTGAACCATATTTTATTAAAAGTTTCATTTGTCGGTACATGCAATCCTTCACCTAACAATTGTAGGTCACTACCTTGATCGCGGTCCCAGCCGATATCGGAGGCACAATCCAAAACAAGGTTCAAAGGAGAGGCTGCTTGTTGGAAATACATACTCTTAAAATAAATGCCGTTAACAGCCATCGTTAGTTCGCTTTCCGTACTGTAGAAGGTCGCATCCGAAGGTTTATCCAATGGATACTTCTCCAAAAAGTCTGAACATGAAATACATCCGAAAGTAAATGCGCTGATTATAAGTTTTATATATTTATTCATGGTGATTAGTTTTTAGAATTTTACATTAAGCCCGAATGAATAGACTTTCATCATAGGATAGAAATCGCCTCTGCCAATAGGAGCTTCAGGGTCGAATCCATCATAAAAGCTTGTAATGGTAAAGAGGTTCTGTGCACTGAAGAATACGCGGCAATAATCCAAGAATACCTTTTTAACAAACCGGTTGGGTACCGTATATCCTACCTGGAGATTTTTTAATCGGAGATAAGATGCATCCCTGATCCAATACGAAGATACTTGTTCATTGTTCGGGTAATTGAATGTAAGTCGTGGATAAGATGCATTCCGATTTTCTTCCGTCCAGTGATCCTTATGCCATTCTTGTGCCGTACCTCCCATATAGAATGCCAATACTCCTTGTTGGTCGATGTACCCGTCTGCTTTGCCTACTCCTTGCAACAGAAAAGACAGATCTACATTTTTATACTTTCCGTAAAAGTCGATACCATATGTGTAATGTGGCATATAGTCTCCCATTATCACCCGGTCGTCAGCATTGATGATCCCGTCTGCCTTATCCATAATACCGTCACCATCTGAATCAATTGTCAGTTGGTCTTTATATTTGATATCTCCAGGTGCCAATATTGTTCCAAATTGGGAAGCATGGTCTTTTATTTCATCTGCATTTTGGAATAGTCCCTCTGCCTCTAATCCATAGAGTGAAGTTATAGGATAACCTTCTTTGTGGATTGTCCGGTCGTAAATGTAAGGCCCTGTTTCTGCCAGATCTGTTATTTCGTTATGGACATCCGACAGATTAACACCGATCCCATATTCGAAATCGCCGATTCTATCATTATATCTGAGTGTAATGTCCCATCCTTTGTTTCTTACTTTTCCGGCATTTTGATAAGCCGGATTTAACCCGGAAGTTCCAGGTATCGGTAATTTAAGAAGAATATCGGATGTGTTTTTAACATAATATTCCGCTGTGACCGATAGTTTGGAAAAAAGGGTCGCGTCGAATCCGATGTTCGTCATTGCTGTTGATTCCCATGTGATGTTGGGATTGGCTGCGTCTGTGACCGCCCCGCCCGGTGCTGAAACTGCACCGTTGAAAACATAATCCATCCCCAATGAAACGGACGATACAAATGGATAGTTCCCGATGTCCTGATTCCCTAATTTTCCCCACGAGGCTCTTATTTTCAGGTTATTGACCCATTCGATATCTTTCATGAAGGATTCTTCGGATATTCTCCAACCAGCGGAAAAAGAAGGGAATACACCATATTTTAATCCGGGAGCGAAACGAGAAGATCCATCGTAGCGGATATTGGCTTCGAGAAGATATTTTTGATTGTAGTTATAGTTTATGCGGCCGAATACGGAGCGTAGGGCCCAATCGCTGGCAGAACCTGTTGCAGCTTGGTTTGCCGGTGAGCCGGCATTTAGCACTTCGTAGTTCTCCAATAAATATTGATCCCTGAACCCGTTTAGCCAATCTCCCCGGAAGTCTATTTGTTCGAATCCCGCCAATAATGATAGGTTATGAGCATTGAATGATTTGTCATAAGTTACCAAAGCTTTCAGATTATTGGTGACATTCTTGCTGTACTTTTCAGTCATATTTGCCCTATATGGAGTCGGATTGTATAAATCTCCGCTTGGATAGTATAAGTTAACCGTTTTTCCGAACTTCTTGTAGTGGATGAAATTCCATTTAGGAGCATATTGGAAACTTAGGTTTAAACCATCTACAGGCTGGTAATTGACTTTGAAGTTGATGTTGGCGGAATAATTTTTTTCATGTGTCATCCCTCCATCGTTCTCTTGCGCCCAGGTGTTCGTACCATCCCATCCGATTCCCCAGGAACCATCTTCATTTTTACCTTGCAGGTTATTCGGATAACGGTTGAGGAAATACCAGGGCATACCGGCAGAAGGAGTAGCATTGTTATCCGTCATAAAGTAAATATCAAAATTAGCGGAGAGTCTTTTATGCAGGTTTATATCGGAATTCAATCGTAGGTTTACACGTTCATAATTCGTGTTGATTGTTATACCGTCCTGATTCAGATAAGAAAGAGATCCTAAGATACTTACTTTTTCACCACCTCCGTTGATACTGACATGGTGGTTATGCTGCAAGGCTTTCTCTTTCAGCATGACTTTCCTCCAATCAGTTTCAGGATAGAGGTCCGATGGTGAATTTTTACGGTATTCATCGATATATTCTTGTGTAAAAGGTTCTACTTTTCCCACATTCCGGTTTGCTTCGTTTATCATCACCATATGGTCATATCCTGAAACGTTTTGCGGCATGGATGTTGGGGATTGCCACCCGATGTAGTTGTCATAGTTGACTTTAAACGAACTCTTTTCTGCACGGTTTGTCGTTATCAGGATAACTCCGTTTGCAGCTCTCGATCCGTAGATTGCAGCCGATGCCGCATCTTTCAAAACTGATATGCTTTCGATGTCACTCGGATCTACCGAATTGATATCCGATTCGATACCGTCGACCAAAATCAGAGGATTGGCAGAACTTAATGTGCCGATACCGCGTATGCGGATGGTCCCGTTATCTTTACCCGGCTGTCCTGATGTTTGTTGGACTGTAACACCCGATGACATCCCTTGTAAAGCCATTGAGGTTTGTCCAACGGGCTTTTTCGCCAGGTCTGATCCTGTGATATTTTCAACAGACCCCGTCAGGTTGATTTTCTTTTGGACACCATATCCGACAACAACTACTTCTTCCAGATTTTGTGTGTCTTCTGCCATCTTTATCTTTAAGACGGATTGATTGCCCGTATGGATTTCTTGGGATAAATAGCCGATGTAAGATATAACAAGAGTTGTTCCTTCCGGTATTTCAAGAGAAAAGTTACCGTCTACGTCTGTAATGATGCCGTTGGTTGTCCCTTTTTGTACTACATTGGCACCGATGATCGGTTCACCTCTGTTGTCAGTGATGGTTCCGCTTACTTTTTTCAGCTTATCCTTTTGTGTCTGGATAAGTTTGATGGCAATCGTATTTCCTGTTCGGGTATATTCCATTCCTTTACCGGGAAGGATGCGATCCAGTAATCTTTCGACCGGTTCGTCCTGGATATTGATGGTAATATCTTTTTTGTGGTCGAGATTCTTTTCGATGTAAGAAAACCTGACATCGGACTGTTTTTCGATGCTTGTTAATAACTCTTTGAGTGAAACATTCTTAACAGAAATGCTGATTTGAGAGTTTTGCGCGTAAATTTCTGTCGGACAAACTAAAAAAATAGAGATAAGTAGCAGCTGTATAAATCTGAAAATAGTATCTTTACACACTAAACTGCGTTGGATAATTTGATAGTACATAGATTTAAATAATTTTTTGTTGATACTTAAAGCCTAACGTGGTGGTTTGGCTTTTGTGTTTAAAGTATTGACTTGCCGGAGATCTGCATGGGTTCTCCGGCTTTTTTTAAGAAGAATTCATAATGCCTGTTCTTTTAGAATGATTATTTAGTGAATTTAAGAGAGATCTCGTTCCTTGATTTTTGATATTCGAATGCATAATGTTGTTGCAGGTTTTTCAAAACCTGGATGATGTCGTTCTCGTGATAGCTTCCCGTAAATAGCTCTTCCGGATATTTTCCATCTGCAGTTATATTGACGCCATAGAATATCTCCAATTGCCCGATTATTTCTTTGAACGGTTGATTTTTGAAAATCAGATCTCCCCGCTTCCAGGCTGTTTCGACTCTCAGGTCCGTACCCATTACGTTTATTTCTCCCGTTTCATGGTTGTAGCGGGCTTTTTGGTTTGGGGAAAGATGCACTTGTTTTTCCGGGTTTTTATAGGGGGTAACTTCTATGCAGCCTTCGACTAAGGAGGCTTCGAACCATGAATCGTCTGGATAAGCATATAAGTTGAAAGTCGTTCCTAATACCTTTATTTGGATTTCTTCAGTTTTTACAATAAAAGGGGCATCTGCATCATGTTTTACTTCAAAATAGGCTTCTCCGGTTAACTGGACGGTTCTTTCATTCAGTGAAAAAGAAGCCGGATAGGATAAGGTGGATTTTGCATTGAGATAAACTTTTGTCCCGTCGGGGAGGGTAACCGATGCACGTTCTCCCTTTTCGGCAGATATCGTGTACATTTGTGCGATCGCTGTTTGTATATTTATCTTGTCTGTATAGAGATAACCGGTTAAAGCGATAAGTAATAAAAATATTGCGGCAGCAGCGATTCTACCCAAATATCCCAATAAGCTTATCTTTTTTTGCGGTTGAATGATCTCTTTCATGTTTTTCGAGATAGTATCGAACGCTTCGATATTTCTTTCTCCGGAAACATGGCAGGTATCCCACAGTTGGGATAGATTTTGTTCTAAAGAACGGTCATCCATATTTTGGATAAGTGCTTTCAACCGTACAACTTCCTCACTTGTGAGTTGTCCGTATATATATTTTTTGAATAATGTCTTGATCTCCTCTTGAACCATAGTAATAGATTGTTTATAGGAAATACGATAGAAAGACGGAAATCTACTTAATGGTTTCGTGTGTTGTAAAACATATCTTTATTGAGATATTTATGAATGTAAAAAGAACATGAAAAACAGAGTGTAGAAAGCAGACATTTCTTTTCTGAGAATGCTTAATGCCTGATGAAGGTAGTTATAAACGGACTGTTCGGATATTTGTAATCTGTTGGCAACTTCTGTGGCGGATAGTCCTTGTTCTTTTGTCAGTTCAAATATCTGAACCTGCCTGGGAGACAGTTTTTCTTTTGCTTTAGCCAAAGATTGATTGAATGCCTCGAAATCGAAGCTATCCTGTTCGTTGAGGGATAATTGTTCATCGGAGCAATGAATCAGGTAATCTTCAAAAATAGGATTGTTGAACTGCTTTTTCAGTTGGTCCTTCAATTGGTTTTGTGCCATTTTAAACAACCAGGCTTTAAAAGATAAGTTCATATCTATTTTTTGCCGGTTGATCCATACTTTTATAAAGGCTTCCTGCACCAATTCCCTGGTTTGCTCATGCGAACGGGTGAGTCCGAAGATAAAGCCATATAACAAGTCAAAATATTGTTCATATAAAGAATTGAACGCTTTGTAAGATCCTTCTTTTAGCTGTCTTAAAATTTCCGGATGTTGATTCATGCTGGTGGATATGAATGTATAATCGATGTACAAATGTACATAAAACAAATAGAAATGCTTAAAAATAGTCTGTTAAAGCTCTTTCTTCACCATTTTGAATAATAAATAGTGTATATTCTTACACTTTTTCTTTATTTTTGCCGGAGTGATAAGTTATTGATTTATGTAATACCTGAAAAGCAGTCATCTTATGAGAAAACATCTTTCCTTCTTTATCTTGATCTTGATCTTGTTCTTGTTGCCGGGAGTATTTTCGCTGGCAAAGACATCGTCTTCTTCCGATATACGCTATCTGTTTGCCTATTTTACGGATAAGAATGAAAACCGTAACGGGATGCATCTGGCCTGGAGTGAGGACGGATATACCTGGAATCCTATAGGACCGGAACATAGTTTCCTGAAATCCGATTACGGGACCTGGCATGCCGATAAACGCATGCGCGACCCTTTTGTCATGCAAGGGCCGGACGGGCTTTGGCATTGCATCTGGACACTCAACTGGGACGGCAACGCCATCGGGTATGCCTGCTCCAAAGACCTTGTGCACTGGTCGCGCCAGTCCTATCCGAAGGTAATGGAGGGCTATGAAGTGAGAAACTGTTGGGCTCCCGAAATGATCTATGATGAGGAAAACGGGCAATATGTGATCTATTGGGCCAGTACGATCAAGGAAAACGGCGAATGGAAAACCGAGCAGGGAGAGAAATACGACCACCGGATGTATTATACCACGACAAAGGATTTCAAAACATTTTCTCCGGCAAAGATGTTTTTCGATCCGGGACATAATGTGATCGACGTGACCATCCAGAAGAAAGACGGGAAATATTATATGCTCTATAAAGACGAACGAATCTGCCGAAGGCGAAGAAAGAACTGTCGGTTGCTGTGAGCGACCATGCGGCAGGTCCGTACATCCCGACCGGAGATAAGCCTTTCGCGACCGACTGGGTGGAAGGACCTGCCGTCTGTCCGCTGTCCGACGGCAGCTATGTGGTTTATATGGATGCCTATACCCGTCACCGCTATGAAGCGAAACGGACACGCGATTTCCATACCTGGGAGGATGTGACCGACCGTATTTCGATTCCGAAAGATGCCAAACATGGCTCTATTATCACTGTTTCGGAGGAATTTGTCGATAATCTATTGTCGGAAGTCTCCGCCTTCCAGCACCGCGAAAAGTTGCGCAACGAGCGCCTTGCCCTGCCGGATTCCCTGAAAGGGGCTATCCCTGTAGAGGCGGAAATCACCGTTCATGGCAACCGGGCAAAGAAGATCAGTGATAACCTGTTCGGTATCTTCTTTGAAGACCTGAACTATGCGGCCGACGGCGGTCTGTATGCCGAACTGATCCAGAACCGCGACTTTGAATACTCCCCCGAGGATGGTGCGCGTCAAGGCTGGGATAGCGGTTATGCATGGAGTGTCAGGGAAGGAGGGCATTCTTCACCTGTTACGATAGCCGTTGAGAATCCTTTACACGAAAATAACCCGCATTATGCAGTGCTTCAGGCAAATCCGGGCGTTACTTTGCAGAACGACGGTTTTGACGGGATTTCTTTGAAAAAAGGGGACAAATATGATTTCTCGCTTTTTGCGCGTCTTCCGGAAGGCAGCAAGGGGGGCAAGATGATTGTCCGTTTGTTGGATCAAGACGGCAGGGAAGTGGCACAGTCGGCAGTGAATGTCTCTTCCCAGGAATGGAAGCGGCAGCATACGGTATTGGTTGCCAATGCGGATGTACGCGCAGGAGTGTTGTCAC
Source organism: Parabacteroides sp. AF48-14 (assembly GCF_003477465.1). NCBI lineage: Bacteria > Pseudomonadati > Bacteroidota > Bacteroidia > Bacteroidales > Tannerellaceae > Parabacteroides > Parabacteroides sp. AF48-14. The sequence goes on along the minus strand of NZ_QUDI01000019.1, from coordinate 58,693 downwards.
TTGAACCGAAACTGACGGGTGCAGTGCATCTGGATATGGTTTCGCTTTTTCCTCAGAACACGTTTAAAGGCAGGAAGAACGGCCTGCGTGCCGATCTGGCGCAGACCATAGCCGACTTGCATCCGCGTTTCATGCGTTTCCCCGGTGGCTGCCTGGCACATGGCGACGGTGTGCATAATATATATAACTGGAAAGAAACGATCGGCCCGCTGGAAAGCCGTAAGCCGCAGCGGAACCTGTGGGGCTATCACCAGACAAAAGGATTGGGCTATTTCGAATTCTTCCAATATTGCGAAGATATCCATGCGGAACCTGTCCCGGTGATTGCTGCCGGCGTGTGTTGCCAGAACTCGCAAGGTGGCGGACAACAGGGAATCCCGATGTGCGACATGGATGCCTTTATACAGGATATCCTGGACCTGGTGGAATATGCAAACGGAGATGCCTCTACAGAATGGGGACGGAGGCGTGCCGAAGCCGGCCATCCCGAACCTTTCCGCTTGAAATATATCGGTATCGGCAACGAAGACCAGATAACGGATGCCTTTGAGGAACGTTTCACCATGATCTACCAGGCATTGAAAACGAAACATCCCGAGATAACCGTAATCGGTACGGCCGGACCGTTCAATGAAGGGACCGATTATGAAGAGGGTTGGACCATTGTCAATCAGTTAGGCGTGCCGATGGTGGATGAACATTACTACCAGACACCCGGTTGGTTCTTGAATAACCAGCATTTCTACGATTCCTACGACCGGAAGGGAGCGAAGGTCTATTTGGGCGAATATGCCGCCCATCTTCCCGGGCGTCCGAACAACCTGGAAGTCTCGTTGGCTGAAGCGACTTATATGACTTCCCTGGAGCGTAACGGCGATGTTGTCAGCATGGCTTCCTATGCCCCGCTATTGGCGAAAGAGGGGCATACGCAATGGAATCCGGATTTGATCTATTTCGATAATCAGACTGTGAAACCGACGGTGAACTATTACGTCCAGCAGCTATACGGGCAGAATGCAGGTGACGAATATCTGCCGAGTACGGTGAAGCTGTCCGATTCGTCGGAAGACATTGCCAAACGTTTTCCCGTATCAGTTGTAAAGGACAGCAAGACAGGCGACTTGATCCTGAAAATGGTGAATATCCTGCCGTCTGCAACCCGGGCACAGGTTCATCTGGAGGGTGTTACGGCTGCCGGTTCACGCGCCGTCAAGACTGTTCTGTCCGGAGCATTGGAAGATAAGAACCTCGAACCTCAAAGCTCTGATTGCGAAGTTGGACAGGAATTTACCTGCGAATTGCCGGCATATTCGTTTACGGTAATCAGATTCAAGATAAAATCCGTATATTAGTCGCTGTTAATTAAACAGTGACATTATGGAAGCTGCATTTTTCGTCTTACTCATTCTTGTCGTATGGATCAGCCTGTATAATCATATAGGTAAAGTTTCCACTAATATCGAATCTCTCAAAAAAGAGATCGACAGTCTGCGGAAGCAGTTGGAAGGACATCCGGTGGCAGAGAAAGAGAAGAAGGAGGATGCAGTTTCGGTTAAACCGGTTGAAGAAGAATATCATATACCGATATTGTCCGTAGAGGTAAAGCCGGATGACGTTCTTCCCCATGAAACACCGGTAACGTTAGAAACGCCGAAGCCGCAAGCTCCTAAAAGGCAACGCAAGCCCGTTAATTACGAGAAATATATAGGGGAAAACCTGTTCGGAAAGATCGGTATCCTGATATTGGTTGTCGGCGTGGGCTTGTTCGTGAAGTATGCAATCGATAAGGATTGGATTAATGAAGTGTTCCGCACTGTGTTGGGATTTCTTGTCGGCGGTGGTTTGTTGCTGATCTCGGAGAAACTGAAAAAGACATACCGCGCATTCAGTTCCTTGCTGGCAGGTGGCGCTTTTGCCGTTTTCTATGTGACGGTTGCGATGGCTTACCATTATTACGGGCTGTTTAATCAGGCGGCGGCTTTTATCATATTGGTGGTGCTGACGATCGGGATGTCGGTGCTGTCCGTCCTTTATAACCGGAGGGAACTGTCCGTTATCGCCCTTGTCGGCGGATTTATTTCTCCTTTCTTGGTCAGCAATGGCATGGGTAGTTATCTGGTGCTGTTCAGCTACTTGACGATATTGAACTTAGGGATGTTCGGGCTTTCCCTCTATAAGAAATGGGGCGAGCTGCCGCTTGTATGCTTTGCGGCCAGCTACCTGATCCTGTTGGGCTATTCGTGTGCGGCTGATCTGGAGATTGCCTCCAATACGCAATTAGTGCACCTGCTGCTCTTCGTCACCCTATTCTACCTGATTTTCCTGTTGCCGATTGTATCCGTGATTCGTTCGGACAGCCGTAAGATCAACCAGCTATTGATGGCTGTCGTGGTCCTGAATAATTTCCTTTTCCTCTTTATCTGTCTTTGGTTCCTCCGGGAAATGGGTCCCGAACGGCCTGTAAAAGGGATGTTTACGCTGTTTATTGCCGCTGTTAATGCTGTGATAGCCTTTGTTCTCAACCGACGGAAGACGGAAAACGGTTTGTTGCCCTCTGTTTTGATCGGGTTGGCACTGACCTTCCTTTCTATCACGATTCCGATCCAGTTGGACGGGACGTTCATCACTTTGCTGTGGGCGTCGGAGATGGTGATTGTCCTGTGGCTCTTTATCAAATGGAGGATACCGGTATATGAATATTTTGTCGCGATACTTTTCTTTTTGACGAACGTTTCCTATTGGATGGATATTGAAGCGGTACTGGGTACTGACTCGAGGCCGTCCCTGTTTGTGAATGGGATGTTTGCGACGGGCGTTTTCGTGGGCTTGGCGTTTTTGTTGGCTGCCTGGCTTCTGTTCAGGGAGAAAGAACTGTTTGGCACGACTTCCGTACTGAAATATTCGCCGTTCAATGCCATCACCCTTTTGGATGGCTGTGCGGTTCTTTATACGGCATTTATGATCGAATTTGCGCGGAATGTGGGTGACTGGTATTTGTCGCAAGGGCTGATGCTGTCGTTTACGGCTGCCACTTTTCTTATCATGCTTATTGTTATGCGGAAACGTTTTCCGGTGGAGCGTTATTACCGGCTGTATGCTCTTTCGCTGTTCATTTCGGTAGTCTGGTATATGGAGGTTGTTTTGCTGAACCGTTATCTTATGTGGACGGATTTAGAGACGCTCGGATGGTTGACTGTGGCTATTATCGTGGCACATATTTATTTGCTGGCAAGGGAATATTATGCCGTCTTCAACTACCGCTCCGGGGCGGCCAGCCGGATGACGGGCTATATCAGTATCCTTTCGACTGTGTTATTGGTGCTTGCTGTCCGCAGCTTGTTGTGTCAGCTTTCACTCGCTGACGAGATGAATGCCGGTTTCTCCATTTCCCTGATTATTGCCGGTTTTGTAGAGATGGCAATCGGTATGCGCCTGCATCTAAAATCTTTGCGAATGATCAGCTTAGGCACATTCGGCCTTGTCCTTCTCAAACTTGTCATTATCGATTTATGGCTGTTACCGACTATCGGCAAGATCGTCATCTTTATCATCCTGGGCGTTATCCTGCTGCTTCTCTCGTTCCTTTACCAGAAGTTGAAGAAGGTTTTATTTGAGTAACAATTTTCAACTCTCCCGGGGGACCTTATTGTAAAAAACGCATTTTTTAGGTTTAAAAGATCTCCGAGAGTAAACAAATGTTAATCCATTTTTTTAACCTCAAAAAGGGACTTTTTCTCCTTTTTTGAGTGTTTTCCCCAATTACGACCGTCCTCTTTGCCACTGTGACCGTGCTAATGTGTAGTGCACTCGGCACCTCGCGAAGATTAGGACGGTCACAATGGCGATTAGGACGGTCGTAATTGGAAAGAGGACCGTCTTTAGGGCAAAAAAGCCCCTGAATTTCCTTGAGATATTTGGAACGCCGTCCGTTTTATTTTGCTACAGGCGATTCTCCGGGAGTTAAGGTTTATCACATTGTCGGTGTTTTAGTCTTTTAGCAATCAAATTGCATGCTTTCCGGAATGACCTCGGCGGCTTGTTCCGTCCGGTGTCAAAGTGAATGGCTTAAACCGTGAAAAGAGTCAATCCAAAATTGATCAAGATTTCGGACGAAATAGAAAAGTGCGCAAAAAGGGGGTTGTTGTAATTTTTTATCCGATTGTGTCAATCACTTGCAGGGGAGTTATTTAAAAGTTTTTGGATGTTCTCGAATGAGAGTGAAGATATAAATCGTATATTTAGTCGCTGAACCATAAAACAATATCGTATGAAGTCTATCTTTTTAGCATTTACAATCTGTCTGCTCTCTCAAACACTCGATGCAAGTGTGAAGATTTATGTCTCTCTGCGTGGAGATGATGGCAATACCGGCTCTTTGCATCAACCTTTGGCCACTTTTGAAGGCGCCAGGGACAAAATCAGGGAGTTACGTCTTGATAAGCAGATTACAGATACGATTTTTGTGGAAGTACAATCCGGGACTTACTATATTTCTCACGCATGGATGCTTACCGGAAAAGATTCCGGAACACCGCAGGCGCCGGTGATATTTCGCGGTGATGAAAATGACAGGCCGGTCGTGTGCGGAGGAAAGAAAACGGATCGTTTTGAGGAAGTGACACCCGGGCTTTGGCGTGTTTATATTCCTGAGGTTGCAGATTTAGGATTCTATTTCGAACAATTGTATGTGAATGGCCAGCGACGTTTCCGGGCACAGACCCCAAATAAGGGCGAGTTTGTAAAAGTGAAAAGAATAGAGGAAACGGTTCTGGATGCTTCCGGTTCACAAGGCCCTACTTTTGCCGTACAGAAAATGGTAGTACCGGCGGAATATTTGCCAGTCCTGAATGATATCGATAAGAGTGAATGGAATGATGTCCTGATGGTTTTTTATCATAAGTGGGACAATACCCGTAAGCGGGTTGAACATATCAATGCCCTTGATTCGACTATATGTTTTACCGGTGAAGCTATGCGTGTTTATAATAAGATCGACGGCCAAAGTCTTTGTGTCGTGGAAAATTACCGGAAGGCGTTGGACAGTCCGGGCGAGTGGTTTCTGCAACGCGACGGGTATCTGTATTATATCCCTTTACCGGGCGAAACGATTGAGAATACGGAATGTGTATATCCTGTTACCGATAAACTTCTAACTATAACCGGAGACGAAGGAAAGGTAGTTTCTTCTGTCCGATTTGAAAATATCTGTTTCGAAGCGACTGCCTATCGTACGCCGCCGGAAGGAAATGAACCTATGCAGGCGGCTGCCGGTATAGATGCTGCCATTATGCTTGATTATGCCAATAATATTGAGTTTGTCAATTGCGATATAGCCCGTACGGGACAGTATGCCATTTGGTTCCGTAAGCATTGTTCCTATTCCAAGGTAGAACATTGCCATCTGTATGATTTAGGAGGAGGCGGTGTTAAAATAGGGGATTATTCTTCGCCTGGATTTATAAAGACTGGGCAGGGGGAGACTGCTGCCACCCATCACATTACTGTGCATAACAATATCATACAGCATGGCGGATATGTGTTCCCCTGTGCGGTCGGAGTGATTATCTTTCATGGAAGCGATAACACTGTTACCCACAATGATATTGCCGATCTCAGATATACGGGCGTTTCCGTCGGTTGGATATGGGGCTATGCGCCGAGTCCGTCCAAACGCAATAAAATCGAATTTAACCGCATTCATCATCTTGGATGGGGAGAGTTGAGCGATATGGGAGGTGTATATACGCTTGGCGCTTCGGAAGGAACAACAGTGAGCAATAACGTGATTCATCATATCCATTCGTTTACTTATGGCGGCTGGGGATTATATACCGACGAGGGCTCTTATGGGGTCTGTATGGAGAATAACCTGGTGTATAAGTGTAAGAGCGCTGGTTTCCATCAACATTACGGGAGGGAAAATGTGATCCGGAACAATATTTTTGCATTCAACTTGCTTTCACAAATGCAACTTACACGCCCGGAAGAACATTTATCCTTTTCGTTTATCAACAATATTATTTATTTCGGCAAAGGTCTTTTGTACATGGATAAAGGAAGTGACTCATGGCTTAAGGCCCAAACCGTCATCGACCGGAACTGCTATTGGGACCGGCGTGCCCCGCAGCCGGATTTTCATGGATTGAGCTTTTCCGACTGGAAAAAGTTAGGGAAAGATAAGCATTCAATAATTGCAGATCCGTTATTTGTTAATCCCGATGCATTCGATTTCAGGTTTAGTAATCCCCGTGTGGCAAAGAAAATAGGTTTTAAGCCTTTTGATTATTCTCGTGCAGGGGTATATGGCGATCAGGAGTGGAAAATGAAGGCTGTGTTGACGGATGAGTTGAAGGAACAGTTTGACGCCTTGCCTGTTTACCAGTAAACGGCTACGTAACAAAATGTTAAATCATGGACCTGCGGGCGGCATTGTAATATCTTTTGCTTTTCTTTGCAACAATTAAGAGGAGATGATAGTAGAGAAGAAAATATCGCCATATAATTTTGAGGATATATATGTTTCCTATTTTTCACGGATGAAATATTTCGCTTTGGAATATGTATTGTCTGAGGAAGATGCGGAAAATATTGTGCAGGATGTGTTTACCGAACTGTGGGAAAAGAAAGAAATACTTACTTATAATATCAATCTGGTCGCATTCCTTTTTACTTCGATTAAAAATAAATGCATCGATCTGTTGCGCCATCGGGTTGTTGTGCAAGAAGCTGTCAGCGTGATGCAAGAAGAGTATCAGGCAACTTTGCGTGTGAAGCTTGCTTCTCTGGAATTGTTTGACCAATCTATGCTTTTGGAACAAGATATTGAAAGAATTATTACGGAGGCAATAGATTCATTGCCCGAAAAATGCCGGGAAATATTTATTAAAAGTAAAATAGAGGGAAAGAAGCAGAAAGAAATAGCCGAAGAACTGAATATATCGCTTAAAACAGTTGAAAACCAGATGAATATTGCCTATAAGAAGATCCGGGTCGAATTAAAAGATTATCTCCCCTTGCTGATATTTTTATTTGCTAATTAAAAAAGGCATTAACTTCTTTGGGGGTTTTTGCCTCTTGATTCGTTTATTAGAGACAAAAGCGGAAAATATGAACGAACGAATATATAAATACTTTTATGAAGAACTTTCCCCGGAGGAGCGTTTATCCCTGTTGCATGATGTTGAAGCGTGTGAGGACCTGAAAAGGCAATTTGCCGAATATCAGAATCAATATGCTTTGCTGAACTTGGGGCTTCAGATGCAAAACAAGATAATGGGCAGGCAGAAATTCGATCAGTTCATTTTGCAGAAACAGCGTTATAAGGTACGGAAGCAATGGTTCCGTAGGATAGGATATGCTGCGGCGGTATTAGTCTTGATCATTTCTTCAAGTCTTTTGACCTATTGGTCTATGCGGTCGGAACTGTCTGATGATTTATCGGCAAATGTGATGAACACCTTGTACACTCCTGCCGGACAACGGGCGCAATTAGTGTTGCAGGATGGAACGGAGGTTTGGTTGAATGCGAAGTCGAAATTAACTTATCCGGCCCGGTTTACAGGTGAAAAAAGACAAGTAGAGGTAGAAGGAGAAGCATTCTTTAAAGTGGCAAAAGATCCTTCCAAACCTTTTATTGTTTCTACGCATGATGTTAACATGAAGGTCTTAGGCACTCAGTTTAATGTATATAGCTATCCGGAAGCCGGATATGTGCAGACCAGCTTATTGGAAGGTTCCGTCCGTGTGTGCTTTTCGGGTAAGGATAGCGAAGGGATCCTTTTAAAGCCGGACCAACAGGTGACTGTTTCAAATGGCAAAATGAAAGTTGAAAAGATCCGCTTGCAGGATCATTTTCTGTGGCGTGATGGTATTTATGCTTTCGAGAATGAGCCTTTGATTGATATATTGAAAAAGATGGAACTTTATTATGATGTGAAGATCATCATAGAAGATACTTCCTTATTCAAAGAAACCTATACCGGTAAATTCAGGCAACGCGATAGCTTGGACGATGTATTCCGTGTATTACAACAGATACGGAAATTTAAAGTGGAAAAAGATATTGAACGAAATACAGTGACCTTAAAAAAATAGCATGTCAAACATTAAAATTTATAGCCTATGATGAAAGAACAGTAGAATAAAAAACAAAAGCGGCAGAAGCTACCAACAACTGCCGCCGGAGTTAAAGCAAACACAAGTCGTAATTTTTAGTATTCACTTTAAACTGTAAGCAAATGTACATAAAAACTTTGTTATATGCCTTTATTGTGCATAATAAACACATTAAAAATATTGTAAGGATTATGAGGATATCACTTTTCTTATTGTTTGTATGTGTGTGCCAGCTGATGGCAGAAGAGGCTGGAGCTCAAAATGTTGGGATCAAACTCAGCCGGAATAGCATGACGATTCGTCAACTAATAAAAGAAATCGAAGCACAAACTGATTATTTGGTGGTGTTTAGAAATCAAGATGTGGATGTCAATAAAGTAATTTCATTCAAGCAACAAAAAACGAAAGTTTCGGATCTTAATAAAATCTCTCTGGAAGATGTGCTCAAAAATTCGTTTGAAGGAACAAATATAAAATATGTATTTGATGGTTCTTACATATTATTTTCTCCTAAAGATGGGGTGGAGCTTATGTTATCCGGTGCACAGCAAAAAAATATTGTTTCAGGTACGGTTACTGATAATCGTGGCGAAGCAATTATAGGCGCAAATATTGTAGTCAAAGGAAGTACGTCTGTTGGGACCATTACCGATGTTGATGGGAATTTTTCTATGCAAGTACCCGATAAAGCTGTTTTGGTCATATCATATATTGGATATTTGTCACAAGAAATAGAAGTGAAGGATAGACGCCCTATACGTGTTGTACTAATTGAAGACACACAAGCCTTGGAAGAGGTTGTCGTAATTGGTTACGGAACCGCGAAACGTCGTGACTTGACTGGGGCTATTGCAAGTGTGAAAGCAGAAAAAATGGAAGTGGAGGCTCCTCGCGATATAACAGATCTTATGCGTGGAACAGCTGCCGGTTTGAATGTTGGAATGTCGACATCTGCAAAGGGAGATTTGACACCTCAAGTGCGTGGAGTAAATACATTGACCGCAGGATCGAGTCCGACGATTGTTGTAGATGGGGTTATTTATTATGGTTCTTTGTCTGATATAAATACCAATGATGTGGCGAGCATTGATGTTTTGAAAGATGCAAGTTCTGCTGCTGTATATGGTTCGCAAGCTGCTAATGGGGTTATTGTGATTACAACAAAGAAAGGTAAAGGTAAAAAGGATGGTTCCGCGACTGTTACTTTTAATGCAAATGTAGGTTTTGTTCAATCTGCAAATCAAATGCCTATTTTGGACGGTGAAGGATATTTAAAATACAGGCAGGATTATCAAATGGGAAATAGTTCAAGTGACTACTTGACGAAATATCCCGAAATTTATACGAGCCCTTTTAAGTTGGACGGAACAGGTGTTAATCCTTTAGATTGGTATAATTATAATCAAAAAACGCCGGTATCATCTGTTTCAGATGAGGAACTGACACGTGCATGGCTTTCCAGATTACAACTCTATACGCCGGAAATTGATAACTATATAGCAGGAATAGAGACAAACTGGGCCGATCTTGTTCTTCATAAAGGTTTACAGCAGGATTATACGGTAAGTGTATCTAATCGGACGGATAAAGTAAACTACCATTGGTCGTTAGGTTATGTGGATCGGAATGGTATAATAGTAGGGGATGATTATAAGAATCTTCGTACTCGGTTGAATCTCGATTCTAAGATAACAAATTTTCTAACGATTGGGATGAATGCTAATTTTGCTATCCGGGATGAAAGTTCACAATCGGTAGACTGGAAAGCAATGGCAAAAAATTCACCTTATGCATCTAATAATTTAGACGATATTGAAAGCCTGTACCGCTATTATGTGGCAGGAGACAATATGACAACGAACCCTTTGTATCCGCGTGAATACAGAGATCAAACAAAAAAATATTATTCATTGAATGCAAATTTATATGCAAAAGTTCAATTACCCTTTGGCATTGAATATCAGTTGAATTATACTCCTTATTTGCAGTGGTATCATCGATTTTATCATCAATATGCGGATAGTGAGGTCGAAACTAAAGGGGGAACATCTGAACGTCAGCACGATATTAAGTCGCATTGGACTGTAGATAATATACTCCGGTGGAAAAAGGAATTTAATAAAGAACATAATTTAGAGTTGACCTTATTGGCTAATGCTGAGAAAAAAGAAACTTGGTCAACTATTGCATCAACTTATGATTTTAATCCGAGTGATGTTTTAGGATATCATAATCTGTCTTCAGGTTTAAATCCAACCAATCAAAGCTCTGATACATATTGGACAGGGGATGCTTTAATGGCACGTGTTTTTTATTCCTTTCAAAATAAATATATGTTGACAGCTTCGGTTCGTCGAGATGGTTATTCTGCATTCGGCATTAATAATAAAAGGGCTACTTTTCCATCTGTTGCACTTGGGTATGTTTTTACATCGGAGAAGTTTATGGAAGGAGCAAACCGTTGGCTAAACTATGGAAAACTTCGTTTTTCTTGGGGACAGAACGGAAATCGTGATATCGGTCAATATGCTGCATTATCTAATATGAAAACGAATCCTTTGACTTATATTGGGACGGACGGCACTGTTTACACCTCGACTTATATTTATGTAAATACAATGGCTAATAATAATTTACGATGGGAACGGACAGAGTCTTATAATTTAGGATTGGATTTTTCTTTATTCAATGATATTATTGGTGGTTCATTAGAAGTTTATTCGGGAACAACAAAAGACTTGTTGGTAGAACGTTCTTTACCAAGCATAACAGGCTTTGCTAATGTTACGGCAAATTTGGGAAAGCTTAGAAATAAAGGGTTGGAATTGACATTGAATGCAAATATTTTTAGGCAGGATAATTTTGAATGGTCTGCCTCTTCAACGTTTTCCATGAACAGAAGAAAGATTGTTACACTTTATGGAGATATGGAGGATATTTTGGATGGTAGTGGAAATGTAGTAGGAAAAAAAGAATCGGATGATCCGAATAATGAGTGGTTTATCGGACAAGATCCGGATCGGATATGGGCCTACGAGCGTTTGGGTGTATGGCAGTTGGGAGAAGAAAAAGAGGCTGCAATTTATGGTTGTAAACCTGGTGATTTTAAATATAAAGATCAAAATGGAGATGGAGTTATGAATACAGAGGATAAGGTATTTCAAGGGTACAAAACACCTCGTTATCGTTGGTCTATGAGAAATGATTTTACGATACATAAGGATTTTACAGTATCTTTTACAATGTATTCTTACTTTGGACATTATGGCGCATTTAACGAAGCTGCAAATTATAATAGTGGCTCTCCTTACAAATTTTCATCCTATGATATGCCTCGCTGGACCAAAGATAATCCGACCAATGATTATGCAAGAATCAGTTCTTATAATGCGGGAACTAACTGGGTGAAAAAATCTTTTTTACGTTTGGATAATGTTTCCGTTTCATATAATGTACCTAAACACTTCCTGCAGAAGTTTTCAGTTCAAAGTATGAGATTGACTCTTACGGCCCGTAATGTTGCTGTTTGGTCTCCTCATTGGACTTTCTGGGATCCGGAAAATGGCAGTTTGTCTCCAAGATCGTTTAATTTAGGTATAAACTTTACATTATAATTTTAAACAGAATAAATTATGGAAATTAATAGATATAAAATGAAACTTTTGGTTTGTGCCGCAATATCGCTTTTTGGATGTAGTGATGGTTGGCTGGATACAAAACCATTATCAATCTATACTCCTGAAAATTCATATGTTGATGCTGCTGGATTCGAATCGGCTTTAGGAGCATGCATGAGGAATATTGTTAGTGAATTTTATGGTGATGGAGCACCTATAGTAACAGAAATGATACAATCGGATATCTGCGTGGACGGAACAACCAATAAGACCGGGCCACAACAAGATATGGATCAAGCTCTTCTTCCAAGTGCAAAATTAACAGGAACAGATTATACGCAGGTTGGTTGGTTTTGGACTTACACTTATAATGTTGTTAAATATTGTAATACGGTTATTTCTCGAATAGATGATATTGAATGGCAAAACCCAGAGGATCGTAATCATATATTAGGGTCTGCTTTTTTTCATCGAGCTTATCGTTATTATAGAGCTGTACACCAATTTGGGAACGTGCCATTCTTGGATGAAGAGCTTACAGAACCTAAAACAGATTATTATTCGAGCGATAGATGGAGCATTTTAGAGCGTCTATATTCTGATATGGAATTTGCTTATAAATGGGTACGTGTTGAAGCTGAACGAGGAAAAGTAAATAAAGATGCTTGTGGGGTTTTGTTGATGAAAATATGTATGAGTTTAGGAAAGTTTGATCGGGCTATTGAAATAGGAAATGAAATTGTAGCCAATCATCCTTTAATGACAGAACGTTTTACATCGAACAAAAATAAGACTCGAACAAATCTGATGCATGACTTACATAGTGTGGAAGCCAAGTTGGATATGAGTAATACAGAGGGGATTTTTTATACTTCTTCTTATCCGGATATAGACGGTTCTGTACGTATTTATACAATGAGGTGCGGGGTCCCTTCTTGGAACACAGGGGGCCAGGGAACTATAACACCTGATGGAAAAACGGGTACTGCCTGGAATGTTTCGGCCATAGCAGATGATGTACGTGAGGATCCGGATTTGGATATTAATCGTGTGTATGGGCGTGGTACAGGTAAAGCGAGACCGACCAATTATTTTCAATATGAGATTTGGGGTGAGAAAGAAAAAAATGATTTGAGAGGGGTTTATAATCGCGATAGCTGGAGACGAACGGAAGATTTGAAGTATAATAATCCGGATTTAAAGAAATCAGGAAACTCCTGGTATAGGAAAAATCTACAAAAAAATGCTAATATCAGTGTGAATGATTCCATTATGTGTTGGTTTCAATGGCCACATTATAAATTATTTGTTCCCGAGAAAGAAACGGTTACACAATGGTATGGAGGAGAGACTCCCTGGTACATCTATCGATCAGCGGAAGTTTATTTGATGCTGGGAGAATGTTATTACTGGAAAGATATGAAAACTCAAGCTGCAGAAATGTTGAATGTCGTACGTACCCGTGCTGGCGCTGATCCGTTGACGGCTGCAGATATTAATATCGGAGAAATATTAAACGAACGTGCACGAGAATTGTATTATGAAGAATTACGCCATGTTGAATTAGTGCGTATAGCATATACTTATGCAAAATTTGGTAAAACTTGCGAAGTGTTTAATCGTACATATTCATTGGAAAATTTCTCCGGTCCCGGAGGAATTGGTGCGAATGTGAAGGAGCCAGGAGTTAATTTTTGGTGGGATTGGGTAATGTCTAAGAATAATTTCTATAGAGAACATATTACGACTTCGTGGTATACTTATCAGATAAGTGTTCATCATGTTTTATGGCCAATTCCTGAAGAAGCTATTGTGTCGAACGTAAATGGAGTGATTAATCAGAATATTGGTTATCCTGGAGCAGAGAAGAATGCTGAGCTGTTAACAGTTGCTCCTGTATCTCCGCAAATTGAAGGGTATTAATGATTGAATAAGAAATTTATATTAATACATTTTGAAGATGAAAAAAATATTATTGTTTCTCTTTTTATTAAGCTTTTGTTCTCTTTCTGCGCAAAAGAAAGGTGAATATAGTAACTATAAAATAGATGGATATAGACCCATATGGTTCGATCTGGGCCAGAAATCCGAATATGGTTCTAAATATTCAGGAGGGCTGGGAACTTATACGGTAAAGCATAACCCAATGGCTATATACTCCCCGGAAACCAATAAAACATTTTTTGTTTTTGGTGGAACTATTGATAAGAATGAGAGGTATCTACTTTGTATGATAGGTTGTTATGACCATGCAACAGGTAAAGTCTGTAAGCCGACAGTCGTTTATGATAAACAAGGCGTAGATGACCCACATGATAATCCTGCTCTTTTGATTGACGAGAAGGGATATTTATGGGTCTATGTTGCAGGACGGGGAAATCATCGCCCCGGATTTATATATAAGAGTGTGAAACCTTATGATATTTCAAAGTTTGAATCGACAGGTTTTAAAGATATAATGGCTTATCCTCAGCCTCGCTTGGTGGAAGGACAAGGGCATTTTATGTTTTGTACCCGTTATGATGGTGTTCGGCGATTGTTTTACCGAACTTCTCCAGATGGATTACAGTGGAGTGATTATCATCAGATTGCATCCATTATTCCGGAGGGAGAAAACAAGTCTGGACATTATCAGATTACAGGTCAGTATGGAAATAAACTGGTGACGACTTTTAATCGTCATAAAAACGGAGATTGTGATACTCGTACAAATATGTATTATTTGCAAACAGTAGATTTTGGGAAAACTTGGACTCTGGCCGATGGTACTCCAATTGAGTTACCGATTGTGGATAAAGACAGTCCGTGTCGGGTTATAGATGCTGAATCAAAAGGGCAAAATCTTTATATTAAAGATGTTAATTTTGATAAGAACGGGAATGCAATAGTACTGTATTTAACCAGTTATGGTCATTTACCAGGGCCTAAACATGGGCCTCGCGAATGGTTCGTTGCCTACTGGACAGGTAGAGAATGGGTACAATATCCGATTACGACCTCAACTCATAACTATGATTCAGGAAGCCTTTATGTGGAGGGGGATCTTTGGAGAGTCATAGCCCCGACTGGAATAGGACCTCAACATTGGGGTACTGGTGGAGAAGTTGAATCATGGATAAGTACGAATGCAGGTAAAACATGGGAAAAAGAGCGTGTATATACGAAAGATAGTCCTCGTAATCATTCGTATATGCGTCGTCCGGTAAATGCGATAGATCCGTTCTATACATATTGGGCAGATGGAAATCCTGATTGTCTGAGTATATCAAACTTTTATTTTGCCGATTCGAAGGGCCATGTTTATCGTCTACCTTATAATATGAGGGAAGAATGGGAAAGGCCTGAATATGTAGATTATGCATCTAATCTATCACATCTGGATATTCAAAATAATGCTCATTTATTTAAGAAGAATTATATTAGGAAGATGATGATTAAAGTAACAGACTGGCAGTTAGAACACCCTCGGCATAAACAAACGGATTGGACGAATGGAGCTTTTTATGCAGGAGTGTATGCTGCATGGGAGACAACTCTTTCTAAAAAGATATATAATGCAATGATGGCAGTAGGGAATGATTCAACTCAGTGGCAACCAGGGAAACGTTGGTTTCATGCAGATGATATAGCAATCAGCCAGATGTATATTGATTTATATCGTAAAGAGAAGCGTCCTGAAATGTTAAAGGCTACTATTGATGCGTTAGCACGTTTTCAAAAAGAACCTTATCCGACCTCGGGGAAAAAAGATATAATAAAATGGTGGTGGTGTGATGCTTTATTCATGGCACCTCCAACATTAGTAAAATTGGGGATTGTAACAAATGATAATTCGTATTTAGAATATAGTGATAAATGTTTTAAAGAGTGTTATGATTTACTGTACAATAAGAAAGAACATCTTTTTGCTCGTGATTTAGGATATGTTATTAAAGGGACTAAAGAGGATAGAAAGGAAGCTAATGGGAAATTGATTTTTTGGGGACGTGGCAATGGTTGGGTTATGGGAGGCTTGGTCCGCATATTACAAGAATTGCCTGCTAATTATCCGAAACGAAGCTTTTATGAACAATTATTCAAGGAAATGGCTGCTCGTATCGTCTCTTTACAACAGGCAGATGGTTTGTGGAGGGCGAGTCTCCTTGACCCGGAGTCTTACCCAGGAGGAGAAGTCAGCGGTTCTGGCTTTTTCTGCTACGCTTTAGCTTGGGGTGTTAATAGTGGATTATTAAAAGAAGAACTCTATTTGAATGCGGCGAAAAAAGCATGGATTGGATTAAATAGATGTGTAAATGAAGATGGGCGTGTTGGATGGGTACAACCAATTGGAGCGGATCCGAGGAAAAACTTTTCGGCAGATAGTTGGGAGGTTTATGGTTCCGGCGCTTTTTTATTAGCTGGAAGTGAAATGATACATCTGTCTAAGTAATTTTTTAAAGAGAGAGTGTCTTTTGTTTGTGTTATTGCGGACTTGACTCATTAGCTTAATAGTCACAAGTTAATGAGTCAAGCCTACAATAATATACATCGAAGATTTCTATAAAATTTCTGCCATATTTTCTAATCTCATAGAATGCGACCCCTTTATCAATATATAATACCCTTTCAGCGGATTCTTGCGCAGGGCTTCAATCAGTTCGTCCGTTGTGGTGAAGGTGGCGAAGTCGTTGCCGGCGGCTTTTTGGAAATGTTCGCCGCAGAGGAATACTTTGTCGTAGTTGCCTTCTTTGATGCGGGCGATGACTTCGGCGTGGAGCTCGTCGCTTGTCGGGCCCAATTCGCGCATGTCACCTAAAATTAATGCTTTGGGGGAAACGGGCATCGCGGCAAAATTGTCCAGGGCGACTTTCATGCTGCTGGGGTTTGCGTTATAGGCATCTATGATCAGTTCGTTCTTGTCGGTCTTTTTGAGTTGCGAACGGTTGTTTGTCGGTTCATAAGCGGCAATGGCGCGGCTGATGCGTTCTGCCGGGATCTTGAAGAAACGGCCGACGGCAACGGCTGCTAACGCGTTGTCCAGGTTGTAACCGCCGATCAGGTGGGTTTCCACTGTGTGGATTTTGCCCTGCTGTTTCCACTCGAAGGTCAGATACGGATTGCTGCTGACCACACATCCCCAGGCAAAGGCTGTGTCATCGGAACCATACGTGACTTGTTCGATCCCCTTGGCGATCTCCGTCAGGTATTTGTTGTCCTGGTTGATGAATATCTTGTTCTTTGTACGGCGTATATAATCATATAACTCACCTTTCGTCTTGATTATATTCTCGAATGAGCCGAAACCTTCCAGGTGGGCGCGGCCGACGTTGGTGATGATGCCGTAGTTCGGTTGTACGATATCCACAAGCTCTTTGATGTCGCCCGGATGGCTGGCACCCATCTCGATCACGGCCATCTCATGCTCATGCGTCAGGCGGAGCAGAGTGAGCGGTACACCGATCTGGTTGTTGAGGTTGCCTTCGGTGTAGAGCAGATTGTATTTTGTCGATAAGACTGCCGCCAACAATTCTTTGGTGGTCGTCTTCCCGTTTGTACCGGTGATGCCGATAATGGGACAGCCGATTGCTTTGCGGTGGCGGTGCGCCAATTGTTGTAAAGCTGTCAACACGTCGTCCACCAGGATCGTACGCTCTCCGATGAAATAGTCCGGGTTGTCTATTACTGCATACACGCAACCGGAGGCCAATGCCTTTTCTGCATATTGGTTGCCATCGAATTTCTCACCTTTCAGGGCAAAGAAGATGGAGCCACGCGGACAGTTACGGCTGTCTGTTGTTATTTTCGGATTGTGTATAAACAATTCATAAAGTACTGAAATAGTCATAGCATATTCTCCTTTGCAAATTCTATAAGAGTTATTTCGCGCAAATGTAGTGATTTAATGTATTTACCTTTATCTTTGCCGGAAAGAAAAATAAGAATGTTGCATAAAACGCTCAATATTAGAGGAACGCTTACCTCGCTCGAAACACCGTTGGTGATGGGAATATTGAATATCACGCCCGATTCTTTCTATGCCGACAGCCGGAAACAGACCGAGGCAGCTATTGAAGAACGCATACAGACGATTTTGTCCGAAGGAGGACAAATAATCGATATCGGGGGATATTCTTCGCGTCCGGATGCGGTGGAAGTTTCACCGGAAGAGGAGATGAGCCGGTTGGCTTTTGCTTTGAAGATATTAAACGCGCATTATCCCGATACGCCTTTGTCTGTCGACACCTTCCGGGCGGATGTTGCCCGCCGGTGCGTTGAGGAATACGGCGTTGCGATTGTCAATGATATTTCGGGCGGTGAGCTGGATCGCGAAATGTTCGATACGGTTGCCCGTTTGCATGTGCCTTATATCATGATGCATATGCGGGGTACTCCCCAGACGATGCAGCAGCATACGGATTATGCGGACATGATGGAGGAGATCATGTTGTATTTTGCCGCTAAAGTTCGCCGTCTCCGCCTGTTGGGTGTGAATGATATCATCCTGGACCCAGGTTTCGGCTTCAGCAAGACGGTGGACCAGAATTATGCTTTGATGAGCCATTTGCGCGAGTTCGGCGAGTTTGGCCTTCCCCTGCTGGTTGGTGTTTCCCGCAAGAGCATGATCTATAAATTTCTGGGCGGCACACCAGCCGACAGTCTGAACGGGACAACCGTTCTCAACACCTTCGCCCTGATGAACGGAGCGGATATTCTGCGGGTACATGATGTGCGGGCGGCGGTGGAAGCAGTGAAGATTGTTAATCAGTTGAAACAATAAAACTATGTGGATGAATTTCGGAGTAAAAGACCTGATCGATGTCTTGTTGGTGGCTTTCTTTTTGTATCAGACGTATAAGCTGATGAAGAATTCCGGAACATTAGCTATCTTTAGTGGGGTCGTGTCGTTTATCGTTGTCTGGATTCTGGTATCCCAGGTGCTGGAAATGCGTCTGATGGGAGCCATACTCGATAAGTTTATCAGTGTCGGTTTCCTGGTGCTGGTGATCCTGTTCCAGGATGAGATACGCCGTTTCTTAGTGGCGCTCGGTTCGCACCGGGGATGGAAATTCCTGGGAAAGATATTTACCAAGAAGAGCCATGAGAATGAAAACGAAGGGAAATTTATCGCTCCGGTTGTCCTGGCCTGTATGAATATGGCGAAGAAAAAGACCGGCGCCCTGATCTGTATCCAGCAGGATGTGGACCTGACCGTTTACGAGCATACAGGTGAGATGTTCAATGCCGATGTCAATGCCCGCTTGATCGAGAATATCTTTTTCAAGAACAGCCCTTTGCATGATGGGGCGATGATCATTGCCGATAACCGTATCAAGGCGGCAGGCTGTATTCTTCCGGTAGCCCAGAACGCCAACCTGCCGAAAGACATGGGACTCCGCCACCGTTCCGGACTGGGGATGTCGCTCGAGACCGATGCTTTGGTAATCATCGTTTCCGAAGAACGGGGCAAGATATCGGTAGCCCATAATGGCAAGATAGAAGTAAACGTCACAGCTGAAGACTTGCAACAAATCCTGTCGGGAGAGAAAGAAGTGACAAATTATTGTTAAATGTTCTGAAACTGGCAGGTCGGCTTATAAATATTTTGCCGGTTTTGCAAACTCCATATTACATTTTGCCTACTTTTGTACCCGATAACCGTGGTATCAAACTAACAACATAATAATAAAATAGATCTTCCGCTATGGACTTAATGCAAGAGATTATTGCACGCGCTAAAGCAAACAAACAGCGTATCGTTCTTCCCGAAGGAACAGAGGAAAGAACATTGAAAGCTGCCGACCGTTTAGTGGCCGACGGAGTTGCAGACATTATCCTGATTGGCAATCCCGCTGAAATCAACAGCCTGGCTGCTGAATACGGGCTGAACCACATTGGACAAGCTACTATTATCGATCCGAAGAATCACGAAAAGAAAGCCGCTTACGCCGACCTGCTTTTCCAGTTACGTCAGAAGAAAGGAATGACACCCGAAAAGGCTGCCGTTTTAGTAGAAGATCCTTTGTTTCTTGCTTGCCTGATGATTAAATCCGGTGACGCCGACGGTGAAATTGCCGGCGCACAGAACACTACCGGTAATGTTTTGCGTCCGGCTTTGCAGATCATCAAGACTGCTCCGGGCATGAGCTGCGTATCCGGTGCGTTCCTGATGTTTACAAAAACTCCGCAGTATGGAAAAGACGGTGTTTTAGTATTTGCCGACTGCGCCGTAATGCCGAACCCGACAGCTCCCGAACTGGCAAGCATCGCTATCGCCACTGCTGCTACGGCCCGCGATATCGTAGGTATGGAACCGCGTGTTGCCATGCTGAGCTTCTCTACAAAAGGCAGTGCATCCCACGAAATGGTGGACAAAGTTGTGGAAGCAACCCGCTTGGCAAAAGAAATGGCTCCCGAACTGAAGATCGACGGAGAGTTGCAGGCCGATGCCGCCCTGGTTGAGAAAGTAGCTTCCCTGAAAGCTCCGGGCAGTGAAGTAGCCGGACAGGCCAATGTCATGGTATTCCCGACTTTGGAAGTAGGTAATATCGCTTATAAGCTGGTTCAGCGCCTGGGTGGTGCGGAAGCCGTAGGCCCTATCCTGCAGGGTATGGCTGCTCCGGTTAACGACCTGTCCCGCGGTTGTTCCGTAGACGATATCTATAAGATGGTAGCCATTGCCTGCAACCAATCTATCGGTCTGAAAGCCGCAAAATAAAGATATATGGCCGTAGAGACGCACGGCCGTGCGTCTCTATACAATTAACATTTACGAATCATAAATCATAGAACATGAAAGTCTTAGTATTAAACTGCGGTAGCAGTTCCATCAAATATAAATTATTCGATATGACATCCGGCGAAGTGATGGCCCAGGGTGGTATCGAAAAGATCGGTTTGCCGGGCGCATTCCTGAAGCTGACCGACAAAGACGGAAAGAAAGTTGTGCTGGAAAAAGAGATTCCCGGCCATAAGGAAGGTATCGAATTTATCCTGAGCATTCTGACAGACAAGACATACGGCTGTATCAAAGAATATACGGAGATCGACGCTGTCGGCCATCGCGTGGTACACGGCGGCGAGAAGTTCGCTTCCAGCGTGAAGATCGACCAGGATGTGCTCAACAAAGTAATCGAATGTTCCGACCTGGCTCCGCTGCATAACCCGGCTAACCTGAAAGGCATCGACGCTATGGAAGCGCTGATCCCGGGTATTCCCCAGGTGGCAGTCTTCGACACAGCTTTCCATCAAACAATGCCGAGCAAGGCTTATATGTATGGTCTGCCGTATGAAATGTACACGAAATACGGTGTGCGCCGTTACGGTTTCCACGGGACAAGCCACCGTTATGTATCCCGCCGCGCCTGTGAAATCTTAGGTGTTCCTTACGAAGAACAGAAGATCATCACGGCTCACGTAGGTAACGGAGGTTCTATCGCCGCTGTCGATCATGGCAAGTGTGTCGATACTTCTATGGGACTGACTCCGGTGGAAGGTCTGCTGATGGGTACCCGTTGCGGGGATGTGGATGCAGGCGCTTTGTCTTTCATCATGGATAAGGAAGGTATGGACGGCGCAGGCTTGTCCGACCTGATTAATAAGAAGAGCGGTGTTGCCGGCCTTTCCGGTATCTCGTCCGATATGCGCGAGATCGAAGCGGCTGTTGCTGCCGGTAACGAACGTGCCATCATGGCATTGGATGTTTACAACTACCGTATCAAGAAATATATCGGTGCTTATGCGGCTGCCATGGGTGGTTGCGATATCCTGGTATGGACAGGTGGCGTAGGTGAGAACCAGTGGGCTACCCGTCGTGTCGTATGTGAAGACATGGAATACATGGGTATGAAGATCGACGTTCAGAAGAACGAAGGTATGCGTGGCGAAGAAATGGTTATCAGTACGCCGGACAGCAAGGTGACGATTATCGTCGTGCCGACCGACGAAGAGTTCATGATCGCTGCCGATACAATGGAAATATTAGATAAATAATTATTCTAATCCTCACAGCTTACAAAACATTAGGATTAGTGTTTAGACTGCCCCGACACCGGTTGGGGCAGTCTTTTTTTTGTCTGTTTGACACGTATTATCCGTTATTTGTTTATCTTTGGAAACTTCTTATTGATCGGGAAACCATTTAAATACAATATTATACCATGAAAGCTTGTAAGTTCTTACTCCTTTTATTGCTGGCAGCATGGCTGTTGCCGGAACGTGCCGAGGCACAGCAGACGATTTCCGCAGATGATTATCCGTTGTTGGGAGCGCAGGTCTTTATCGAACCCGGACAGACGGAGGAGGAGACGGAAGGCTGGTTCCGGACAATGCACGACAGCGGGATGTCGGTTTGCCGCATCCGTATGTTCGAATCGTATATGCGTAAACCCGGCGGTTGGGATTTCTCTCTCTTCGACCGTGCTTTCCGCTTGGCGGAGAAGTATGATATCAAGATTATCGGGACATTCTTCCCGCTGACGGACAAGACGGATATCGGAGGCTGGAAGTTTCCGGAGAGCCGTGCACAGTTGAATACCTTTGCCGAATATATCAAGCAGATGACGACTCATTTCAAACAATTCAAGTCTTTGTATGCCTGGGTGCTGATCAATGAACCGGGCGGAGGGCTGAAAGATAACGAGTTCTCACGCCAGATGCGCCGGGAGTGGAACAGACAGCATCCGCAGGCGGAATATCTGGAAAACGGATATCCGGTATTGGTCGATTTGCAGGATAAACGTTTCATGAACTACATGACGACCTGGATGCTCGGCTGGATCGCTTCCGAAGTGCGCAAGTACGATAAGAATATACACCTGCATGTCAATAATCATGCTATTTTCTCGAATATAACGGAATATAACTTCCCCGAGTGGCGCCGTTTCCTGAACAGCCTGGGCGGTTCGGCTCATGCCAGCTGCATTTTACCCTTTTCCCGCGCGAAGAATACAGCTTAGCGATGTCTGCCGACTGCGAACTGCTGCTGTCCGGTGCCGGGAAACTGCCTTGGCTGATGACGGAGGTGCAGGGAGGAAACAATACTTATAGCGGTGCCCGTGCCATGTGCCCGACAAAGGAAGAGATCACACAATGGCTCTGGATCGTGATGGGGACGGAAGGGAAAGGCGCGATCTTCTGGTCGCTTAACCCGCGTGCATCGGGCATCGAGTCGGGAGAATGGGCTTTGCTCGACTTCCAGCACCAGCCTACGGATCGGGTGGCTGCCGTTGCCGAGGTCGGCAACTGTCTGAAACAGCATAAAACGCTCTTCTCGGAGGCGAAGAAACTGGATCCGGGAATCAGTATCGTCTATATCCGCGAGTCTCTCTGGACGGAGGATATTGTTTCGAAGGGAACGCCTGCCGCCGAAGACGGGCGTATCATGTGTATGACTAATATGCTGGGCTATTTCAAAGCCTTGTCCGGGAGTGGCATCACCCCGAATCTGAAGGCGTTTGAGGAATATGATTTCAGCCGTCCGGACTATACGGGGCAAACGATTATCCTGGCCCACCAGATTGCAGTGCCTCTTTCATACGTCCCGTTGTTAGAGTCTTTCGTCCAAAAGGGCGGAAAACTGATTGTAGACGGAATGACCGGTTTCTACGATGGGGATGTCCATAACCAGATGTTGACCGGTTTCTCTCTAAAGAACCTCTTTGGCGGCTGTATCTCCGAGTTCAAACGGATCGACACTCCTTACCTGTACCGCCTGAAAGGATACGAACAGCCTGTTCCGGGATATGGTTGGAAGGGACTTATCCGTACGGATAAAGGCGCTGAAACGATTTGCGGGGAAGGAGAGCTTCCGCTGGCATCCCGCTTTGCTTACGGGAAAGGAGAAGTTGTCTGGGTTCCGGGTCTGTTGGGTAGCGGTGCCTGGAAAGGGGACGCGCGCCACTTGCCGGCTGGGTGCGGCAGGAGTGCAATACGGACCGCTTGCCCTGTTCCTTCAAAACCTATTATAAAGACGTCCTGATGAAGGTGTCTGAGACGAAAGACGCTTATATCGCTGTGGTCGTCAATAAATCAGGCGCTTTGCAAACGATCGCTTTACAGACGGATGGTAAGAAGCGCCCGTCAGAAGTCCTTTTTGCCGATAAAAACGGTTCGATAGACGGTGATATCCTGACTGTCCATCCGGAGGAAACATTGGTTGTTTGCTGGAAAAAATAGTATTCGGACTGCGGGATTATGGCTCCCGTCCCGTTTTTTTTCGCTCCCGTCCCGTAAAATATGGCCCGTGAGCCGTTGTTCGAAAGGATGCCTACCCTTTTCGTAAGCGATGCTAACCTTTTTCAGAAGCGATGCCGGTCCTTTTTTCAGGAAGTCTGCTCCGCCTCGAACTGCTCCATAAAGAGGTTTTCGCCGTCCCATACGATGTATGAGAAGAGATGCATCCAGTCTCCGGCAATCAGGAGGCGGGACGTGCGCGAGAGCATCAGGTCGAGCATGATGTGGCGGTGGCCGAAGATAAAGAAGTTGATGTCGGGATGCGTTTTAAGATATTCCTTTGCAAAAAGGACCATGTATTCGTGCTCCTCTCCCTGGTATTCGGCCGCTTCGCTTGTCCGGTGCTTCTTCAATCCGCTTTTGCGGCTGCTGAGCGACCAGCCGAGGGCGAAGCCGAATGTCCATCGGGGATGGATGCCCGCATACAGCCATTGGCAGAATTTATTGCGGAAAAGGGTACGGATAAAGCGGAATGCCTTGCTGCGGTAGTCGACCTCGTCACCGTGTCCGAGGAAGAAGCGTTTGCCCAACAGGTCAACCGTGAGTACGTCCCGGTGGATGATGGCTCCGATCTCTTTCGGCAGATAGTCGAACATCCAGATATCGTGGTTGCCGATAAAGATATGGATTTCCACCCCGCTGTCCGACAACTCCGCCAGCTTGCCAAGGAAACGGACGAAGCCTTTGGGCGCGACATATTTGTATTCGTACCAGTAGTCGAACATATCCCCCAGGAAATAGATTGCTATCGCCTCGTCCTTGATGCTGTCCAACCAGCGTACCAGTCTCTTTTCGACGGCAAGCGGGTCTTTATGGAAACGGGCGCCCAGATGGGCATCCGAAGCAAAATATATTTCTTTCGAAGGGAATCCATGTTGCTACCGGGTGTATATTATAAGAAACCCAATTCCAGTTTAGCCTCTTCAGACATCATATCCTTGTCCCATTCGGGTTCGAAAACAAGGTTTATTTCCACATTATTCACGCCATCGACGGATTCGATCTTCATGCGGACGTCTTCAATGATGAAGTCGGCAGCCGGGCAATTGGGGGCGGTGAGGGTCATGTCGATGCGGACGTTCTTCTCATCGTCAACCTCTATATTATAGATCAGGCCAAGATCGTACACGTTCACCGGAATCTCCGGGTCATACACGGTTTTAAGCATGGCGACAATCGCTTCTTCTGTTTGGAGGAATTCGTTGTTCATCTTTGTTCAATTTGAATGCAAACGTACAAATAAATTGTCAATTGTTCAAAGTTTTCCTTCGTCCGAATAGCTGTAATAGCTGCCGTCGCCGATGACGATATGGTCCAGCAGGTTGATGTCGACCAGCCGGGCAGCGCTTTTAAGTCGTTGCGTCAACTGGTCGTCCTCCCGGCTGGGACGGATGCTTCCCGAAGGATGGTTGTGGCAGAGGATGATACTTGAGGCGAGCGCAGTGATTGCCGCTTTTAGTATCAGGCGCAGGTCGGCGGATGTTTCACTTGTCCCTCCCTGGCTGATTTTGACCTTTTCGATGACTTGGCAAGAGCGGTTGACCAGTACGGCCCACAGTTCCTCGTGCGGAAGGTCGCAGAGCAGGGGATGAAGGAGGCGGAATGTGTCGTGGCTGCTCCGGATTTCCGGGCGTTGGATGTGATCGCAGCTCCCGCGGCGTTTCCCCAATTCGAGTGCCGCATTGATGGTGATCGCTTTTACCTGTCCGATGCCTTTAAATTTGGACATCAGTTCTTTGACGGAAAGTTTACCTAAAGCATTCAGGTTATTATCGACGGAGAAAAGGATACGTTGTGATAGTTGGACAGCCGTTTCATGGCTGTTTCCTGAACCGATCAGGATGGCAAGCAGTTCGGCATCGCTAAGAGACGCAATACCTTTCAGTAACATTTTTTCGCGCGGCCGGTCTTCTTCGGCCCATTCTTTTATTTTCATAGCAAGACTTTATTAATTGACAATTGACAATTAAATGCGGGAAACTGCAAATTCTTAATTGTCAATTGTCAATTGTCCATTGTTATCGGATACGTCCTACATAAGAACCGTCCTGTGTGTTGATTTCTATCGTTTCGCCTTCTTCGATGAACAAAGGAACGCGAACTTCCGCACCTGATTCAACCGTAGCCGGTTTCAGTGTGTTGGTTGCTGTATCGCCTTTGATTCCCGGTTCGGTATAAGTCACCTTCAGCTGAACCTTTACAGGCATATCTGCGAACAGGACTGTTTCGGTCGAAGCGTCTGAAACAACGTCTACCATCTGGCCTTCGATCATGAAGTCTACACCGTTGATCAAGTCTTTGTCGATGATCACGTCGTCATATGTTTCCTGGTTCATGAAGTGATAGTGTTCACCTTCCTGATATGTGTATTGGTACGGGCGACGTTCTACGCGTACGTCTTCCAGTTTTTCACCGATGTTGAAACGACGTTCGATCTGACCGCCTTTTACAACGTCTTTCAGAGTTGTACGCATAATCGTATTACCTTTTCCCGGTTTTACGTGAAGAAAATCGACGCAGAAATAGAGTTTACCGTCCAGACGGATACATGTTCCTTTCTTAATGTCCTGTGAATTAATCATACTTATGTGCTTTATATTATATATTGTTAATTTATCTCGTGATGGATTTTGGGTGCAAAAGTAGTGTTTTCCTCTTAAAGTAACAATAAACTTCTGCTTTTTTATTTGGAAATGGGTTGCAAATCAGTTTGATATGATTCACGATGAGCATGAGTCAGGTGATGATCTGCTTAGAATAGCGAGATAATAAAACTGATAACCGGGACGAGAATTGCCGTCATAATACCCATCAACCCGATTGCCAGTCCGCTCAACGCTCCTTCCACGGCCCCGATCTGGATCGCTACGGATGTCCCGACGCCATGCGAAGAGGCTCCTAACGCCAACCCTTTGGCTATGCGGCTTTCAATGCCTAACACCTTCATGACGAACGGCCCGACGATGCTGCCGAATATCCCGACTGCGACCACGATAACTGCCGTCAGCGAAGGAATGCCTCCCGATTTCTCGGCAATACCCATCGCAATAGGCGTCGTAACCGATTTCGGTTCGAGAGTGGCAACCAATGCCGCGTCCGCTCCCATCAGTTTGCCGATAACGATGACGCTGACAATCCCGATAATCGCTCCTACAAAGACGGAGGTCAGGATCGAAATGACATTCCCCTTCAGATACTGGATTTGTTCGTAAAGCACATATCCGAGCGCCACGACCGACGGCCCTAACAGGAAATGAATCAGGTGGCTGCCTTTCTGGAAGGATTCATATTCGATATTCATCGTCTTCAGTACGACGATAATGACCAAGATGGAAGTGATAAGCGGATGCAGCAGGCTGATACGCGTTTTCCTGTAGAGCGCCAGCGATGCGAGGTAAGTGCCAATCACTAACGTAAGGGAAAAGACCTCCGACTGTGCCAGGTTATTCATCATTTGTCGGCCTCCTTCCCTAATTTTTGCTGGATGAGAGCCACGCTGGCGATTACTAATATCGTACTGACAACGGATGCCGTAACGATCACAACCCAGTATTTGGAGATAATACCCAACGAATTCATCAGGCCTACGCCCGCCGGAAGGAAAAACAATCCCATATTCTCGGTCAGGAGCGTCGAGAGTCTCTTTACTTTATTCGGCTTGACGGCTTTGAATGCCAACGCTAAAAATAACAATACCATCCCGATTACGCTGCCCGGAATGAACCCGTCGATGAAATAACTGATAAACTCTCCTGTAAAATAGAAGAAGAGAATGTAAAATGCTTCTATTAGCATGTCTTTACTGTCTTTTTGATAACCTGCCGCAAAGATAATACCTATGTCGTAAATATGTTCTACAACATAGGTTATTTAACTATCCGGCCAGCGTAGACGAGATAAACATGTAAATCATCATCCCGATAATGTCGTTTGTAATGGTGATAAAAGGTCCGGTCGCCAGAGCCGGATCGATCTTCAGCTTGTCGAGTGTCATAGGCACTAACGTCCCGAAGATACTGGCGAACATCACGACGGCAAACAGACTGAGGGAGACGGAAGCCGTAATAGCCCGGTCGCCTAACATAAAGAAGTTATAAATGAATACGACCAGGCTGATGATGCTGGCATTAATCAAGGAGACAACCGCTTCTTTCAGTATCTGGGGTACGATATTCCCTTCTTTCAAGCTGTTGTTAGCCAAGCCTTGTACCACGATAGCGGAAGATTGAATCCCGACGTTACCGCCGGTTCCACCGATAAGCGGGATGAAGAGTGCCATTTTAGGATTGACGGCAAAGTTGCCTTCGAAGTTCCCTAATATGAGGGAGTTGCCGATGCCGCCTATCATACCGATCAACAGCCAGGGAAGGCGGGCGGCTGTCTGGGTAAAGACGTTGTCCGAAGTCTCCACGTCCTGCGAGATACCGGATGCCAACTGGTAGTCACGTTCGTGTTGTTCGCGGACTTCATCCATGACGTCGTCGATGGTGATGCGTCCGACCAGTCGTCCGATGCTGTCGACAACCGGCAGGGCTACAAGGTCGTATTTCTCGATCGTCTCGGTCACCTCTTCGATGCTGTCGCTGTCGCGGACGGAGATCGGGTCTTTCTTCATCACGTGCTTGATCTTCGAGACGGAAGGATTGGTGATCAGTTTCTGGAGCTGGAGCACTCCGCGCAGGCGTTCGTCGTCGTCTACTACATACACATAATAGATCTCGTCCATGTCTTCGGCTTGTTTGCGCATCTCGTCGATACATTTGGGCATACTCCAATTCTCGTTTACCACGATCATTTCCGTACCCATCAAACCGCCGGCAGTGTCTTCGTCGTATTTCAACAGGTCGACGATGTCTCCGGCCTGTTCCACGTCTTCGATGTGCGAAAGAATCTCTTCCTGGGTGTCTTCGTCCAACTCGCGCATCAGGTCTACGGCGTCGTCGGTCTCCATATTGTCCACGAAGCGTTTGGCAATCAGTTCGTTCGGAAGTTCTTTCAGTAACTTGTGACGGTCTTCTTCGTCCAGTTCCATCAGCACATCCGCCGCCTTTTCGCCATCCATCAGAAGATAAAGGTAGATCGCCTCCTGCAGGTTCAGTTCCTGATACAGTTCGGCGATATCGGCCGGATATAATTCATCCAGTGTCTCCTTGATCTTTGCGTCATCCTTCTCAGAGATGATGCCTTTCAGATTCTCTATATATTCTTTCGTCAGTTCAATCATTTCTCTGCCTATTTAGAAGATGAACAACTTGCTTATTTCAAATTCCGTTCCGTTATCAACGTCAGCTCCACAAACTGTTCTACCGACAACTGCTCCGGCCGTTTGTCGAAGATCGGGAGCTGGTAATCGGGGCAGTCTTTGCCTAATAGCGGTTTCATCGAATTGCGCAACGTTTTGCGGCGCTGGTTGAAAGAGGTCTTGACAACCGTTTTGAAGAGCTTTTCGTCGCATCCCAATTCCATCCGGTTGTTGCGCACCATCCGTATCACCGCGCTTTTGACCTTTGGAGGCGGATCGAATACTTTCTCACTGACGGTAAACAGATATTCCACTTCGTACCAGGCTTGCAGCAGGACACTCAGGATACCGTATGTCTTACTGCCCGGACCGGCGGCAAGGCGTTCGGCCACCTCTTTCTGTATCATGCCCGAACAGCAGGGAATATGTTCTTTATAATCGAGAACCTTGAAAAATATCTGGCTGGATATATTGTACGGATAATTGCCGATCACGCAGAACTGACTGGCAAACAACTTGCTGAGATCCAGGCGCAGAAAGTCTTCCGCCAGTATCTTGCCTTCTAAGGCCGGAAAGTTCTGTTCGAGGTAATCGACCGATTCCAGGTCCAGCTCGACCACTGTCAGGTCGTGTCCTTTTTCCAGTAAGAATTGGGTGAGGACGCCCATACCCGGGCCTATTTCCAGTACAGGCAACTGCTTGTAGTCGGACAATGTATCTGCAATGCGTTCAGCTATTTGCAGATCTTTCAGGAAATGTTGTCCTAACGCTTTCTTTGGCTTAACTAATCTCATCCACTTCTTTGGTGTATAGTTGTGTTCGTATTTAAATATAATGCTTATCTTTGCAGGCGTACAAAAATACAACAAATAATTTAAAGTCAATCTACGCATAATGGATTTTAAAGTAATTCTACGCACGTTTCTCAAGATCATCCTCCCGCTTGCTTTCGGTTGTTTACTGCTCTGGTATTTGTATAGTAAGATGGATCTTGGCGAGATATGGAACGTGATCCGCAAAGGCGTCCGTTACGAAATCATCCTCTTTTCGCTTCTGTTCGGCTTAGGAGCCAATATCGTCCGCGGCTTGCGTTGGGGGTTGCTGATCCGTTCGCTGGGCGATAAGGTGAAGACAAGCAATGTCATTTACGCCGTCCTCGGCAATTATGCCGTAAACCTTGTCCTGCCGCGCGTGGGCGAAGTCTGGCGCTGCGGCATGATCACCAAATATGACAAGATTCCGTTTACCCGCCTGTTGGGCACTTTGCTGATCGACCGTGTGAGCGATACGATCATGGTCGGGCTGATCACTATGTCTATCGTCGTGTTCAATTTCGGCTTCTTCCAGAGTTTCTTTGCGAAGAACCCCGCCTTGCTGGACGGTTTCCAGTCGATGTTCAATTCGATATGGATTTACGTGGCGGCAGTAATTTTTATCGCCGGAATTTGGTTTATATTCACATATATGAGTAACTTTACGCTGGTGAAGAAAGCGAAGTCGATGTTGCAGAACGTCTGGGACGGAATGAAGAGCATCTGGCTGATGAAGCGGAAAGGTCTTTTTGTGATTCAAACGTTACTGATCTGGACAGGCTATTTCCTGTACTTCTACATCACTTTCTACGCATTCGACTTTACCCGCGACCTGGGTGTGACAGTCGGGCTGATCGCTTTTACAATGAGCAGTATCGCAGTGGCTGTGCCCGTTCAGGGAGGCATCGGACCGTGGCATTTTATGGTGATCGCCACCCTGATGTGCTTCGGAGTAAAGGAAACCGATGCAGCGGCTTTCGCCCTGGTCGTACACACGGTGCAGACGCGTGGCTCGGACTTACAGGGCTGTTTGGCGTGGTGGTTTTGCCGTTCACGAACAAGGAAGCCCCGGTTGCTGTTAATGATAATACTATTGCATAAAAATAAAAGTAGCACAAATTAAATTAAACTTCTATGTCAGCAGAAATCAAAAATCTTTCTCCGCAGCCTGTCTGGGGTTATTTCTATGACCTTACGCAAATTCCTCGTCCGACCGGACACATGGAGGCTGTAACCCGTTTTATGGTAGCTTTTGGTAAAGGATTGGGATTGGAAACCCTGCAAGACGAAGTGGGAAACGTTTTGATTCGTAAACCGGCATCTCCGGGAATGGAAGGACACAAAACCGTAACCATGCAGTCTCATCTGGATATGGTTCCGCAGAAGAACTCTTCAGTAAAACACGACTTTCTAACCGACCCGATCGATGCTTACATAGATGGAGACTGGGTGAAAGCCCGCGAAACGACATTAGGCGCCGATAACGGTATGGGTGCCGCTTTTGCGATGGCAGCCCTTGCCGACAAGACGTTGAAACATGGTCCGCTGGAAGCCCTTTTCACCATTAATGAAGAAGTGGGGATGGACGGCGCCGTCGGCTTGAAACCGGGTTTCCTGAAAGGTGAGATCCTGTTGAACTGCGATTCCGAAGAGGAAGGCGAATTGTTTGTCGGTTGTGCCGGTGGCGCAGACCTGAACGTGTCTATGCAATTTAAGGAAGATACATATATTCCGGAAGGTGATGTCGCTGTAAAGATCAGCCTGACCGGTTTGAAAGGCGGCCACTCCGGTGTCGATATCCATTTAGGACGTGCGAATGCCAATAAGCTGATGTTCCGTTTCCTGAAAGAGGCGGTACGCGATTATGGTGCGCGTCTGTCGTCTGTCGATGGCGGCTCGTTGCGGAATGCGATTCCTCGCGAGGCTTTTGCTGTCATTACGATTCCCGGCGACAATGTGGAAGCCTTTGGGAATTTGTATCCGATTATCAGGAAATGTATCGTACCGAATATAAAGGTATTGAAGATAATGTCAATTTCGTAGCAGAAATGACCGATATGCCGGCGACTCTGATCCCCGAAGAAATCCAGGACGACCTGATCAATGCGATCGAAGGTTGTCAGAACGGCGTTATCAGTATGTTGGCCGATTTCCCGGGAACAGTGGAATCGTCTACAAATCTGGCAATCGTGAAGTCGTCGAACGAACTGATCGAAATCCAGATCCTGGTGCGCAGCTCTTCCGAGAGCCGCAAAGAAGCGGTTTGCTCCAGCCTGGAAAGCGTATTCGCGCTGGCAGGTGCCAAAGTGGAATATGACGGCGGCTACGGCGGCTGGCAACCGAATATCGATTCTCCGATCCTGAAGATCATGCAGCAAGCCTATCTGGACCTGTACGGCAAGAAACCGGAAGCAACCGTGATGCACGCCGGCCTCGAATGCGGCATTATCCAGGAAGCCTATCCGAACATGGATATGATCTCTATCGGCCCGGACCTGCAACATCCGCATTCTCCGGACGAACGGGTAAGCATTCCGTCCGTTGCCCGCACATGGGATTTCATTGTTACGACGCTTGCAAGAATATAATATAATTAGGAGAGGATGTGTCCCCGCGCTCGACGCGGGGCCGCAACATCTCTCTGCCATACTTTCCTTAATAAATCTCCTCACACTTCACTGTATTCCATCTCCGGAATTTTAGTTTCACGTATCTTTTTCTTTGAAACTTTTGTTTCAAACAGTTTCTTCATTTGAAACTTTAGTTTCATGCCGATGGAACTTTAGTTTCCTCGGACGAAAATTTAGTTTCCTGCCGTGAAACTTTAGTTTCGACCGCAGACACTTTAGTTTCAATGACTGTCTTTATTTTTGGATAAATATCCGGCTTGATAGGGGCTAAAAAGGGCTGTTTTGGGCGGTTATCTGCAAAAAGGCGTCTTTTTGCATTTTAGCGGTTTTCGTAATGTCTTGATTAATAGTAATGTACTAATTTATATAATGTACGCGTAAAAGGGCTGTTTTAGGGGGTAAAACAGATATAAAATTGAATATAAAGTGTTGAATTTTAAAAAGATAGGAGGCTGTTCGGTAATGACTAATGAAAACGTACGTTTAAATTCGTCATTTTTCAGCTACAAAAATACATATACTTTTTAAACCTGCAATCCTTTCCGCAAAGATTTTTCTTTTTCTATATTGTTTCTTATCAATTAGATAGCTTAACTTGTACGAAATTACACCTTTTCAACACGAACCTCCGACACCCTCCCGAAAAATGACTAAAAAAAACGTACGTTTTCTCTCGTCATTTCGATAGACGATCCCAAGAAGGGACGTAAAGAACTGAATTTCATTATATATAGTATTATTAATTAAATTATTTAGATTATGAACAAAAGATTTTCTACTCTTTTGGCTGCCGTTCTGGTAGCCGGTGGATCGTCTTTCAACGCCTTCGCACAACTTAGTAGCGATGTTGAAAGTGGCGATTTCGCGTTCTTGGCAAAAACAGATGGTTCTGTGCTGTCTTTTGGTAAGGATGGAAATAACCCGAAATTGGCTTTTCTTGAAAAAAGTAGTGATATTTCTGGCTTTAAGGGAATAAAAAACTCTTTTTACAGTGAAAATGTATTTGATGGTATCAATGCTGCTCTTTGGCAGATTGAAGAAATCAAACCTTCTGATCCTGCAGGTGTTCCTGCTTATCGTTTTATCAATAAGAAGACACAGCAGGTTTTGGCGTTCGAATTGAAGAATGATAATAAGGCTAAGACTGGTGCAGATAAAAGTAATGCCCGAGTTTCTACTAAAGCATATGCTATTGCTGACGGTGGTAACGCTACTTGGGCATTGACTGATGCCGGTGTTCCCTATGTTGTTTCTGGTGACTCTGTGTTTACATTGACCGACGACTTTAAGCTTGTTTCTTATAAAGGTAAAGCTGTTGCAAGTGAACTTAACAGCATTCTTTCCAATGTAATGAAACTGGCTATCAGCCCGGTTACTGAAAGTATGGCATTGACAGAAAAGACTTTCAACCAGTTATTGACAGACGGGAAACTGTATTTCAATGGTGGTAAGGATGTTTCTTCTACAGAAAAGAACGTGTTGACAGCAAATAGCTGGGAAGCTCTTCCTTATGCTACTTCAGGTGCTACAGTTTCAGGAACTACTCAGTTCTTCTTGACAAACGGAAGCAAAGTAAAAGGTCATTCAAATGATCAGTCTGCAACAGGTGATGATGCCAGAATCGACAAAAAGTATTTCCTGGTTGTTGATACATTGTTTAATGATAAAGCCGGTAAGTATAATAAGTTGGCAGTCGATACAATCGGCTACGAACCGGAATTTAATGCTACCAAGGCATTAACAAATGCAGGAGATCTGGTAAAAGCAACAACAGACCGCAAACTTTTTGCAAAACGTTTGCCTGAAACAGCTGCTTTCTCTGCAACTTATTATGTAGGTAATGACTCTATTGCTTTGAAAGCGGTTGCTACTCCGAGCTATTTGATAAAAAATGCAGGTTCGGCTCCAACTGGAGACTTTTCTGCAACTATTTCAACAAATGAGGCAACAGAGGCTGTTGCGGCTTATAACACTGCTGCTGAAAATTTAGGAAAGTTAGAACTTTGTTGACTAACTGGGCTGCACAAGCTACTGCAGCTTCTACTTTTGGTGATACTTATTTTACGGTAGCTACTGGTGCGGTTGACGCTACTGGTGCGGGTGAAGAAACAGATGAGATCAAAAAAGGTTCAACATTGTTCGATCTTTATACAGCAGAAGCTTACACTATAGATAATAGTTCTGCTACTGTTGCTGCTAGAACAACTATCTTGGCTTTGGATAATTCAGGCAAAGGGGATGTTGCATCTACATATGTTGGTTCTGGTAAAACGATAACCGATGAGAAGACTGCTTTAGCTGCTGTAAATACAGCATTAAGTACTCTTCTTGCAAATTTGGTAAGCGCTTATAACGATTGGGTAAGTACTTGTACATCAGAAGGAAGAAATTCTACTTTTGCTGCTACTATAGTAGATGGTAAGGTTGTTATTGCTAACGATGGAGTATTAGGCTTAGTTATTGCTGCAAATTCAGCAAATGTTACAGAAGTTACTACATTAACAACAGCTTTAACTGCTGTTACATATGAAGTAACTCCTGGTTCGGTAACTGAATATGAAGATATATTCTATGATGGAACAAAAGCTTTGCAATCTGTACCAGGTGGTGCAATCGCCCTTCGTAACCTTTCTTCTGTAGATGTATTGACTGTTACTGCTGTTTATGACGCTGCTGATCCTGAAGCTGCAGGTTATACTGAACCGCTGATTCAGCAGTATGCTACTGCTCCGTCAATGGGTGGTTCTGCAACAATCGATGTAACAAAGGTATATTATATTAAGGATATCCAGAAATACAGAGCTGGTGAAAAGAACAAGGGCGAAGGTCTGTTCTTGGATAAGAGCCCGGTTAATACAAGCTCTAACTATCTGGCTGCAGGTCAGGATTTCAATCCGTACACTCAATTCGTAGTTGAAAAAGCTGCTGGTGTAGATAAGGGTTATTATACAATTAAGAACCGTGCAACTAATAAAGTCTACAAATCAGGTTTGGCTGACCAGTTAGTAGGTGACAGCATCGTAATCGCTGGTGACTCTATCCAGTTGGTTGCTGCCGGAACTGAAAAGGCAAGCAAATTTATCGGATTCAAGAATATTGCTGATGTTGATTTGGTTAACAAGTCATTCAAGATCCACTCTGCTTCTCCTTATCTGAAAGATATGTTCCTGCATATGCAGAAAGACTCTACTTTGAAACTGGCTGAAGACGAAGTATTGTATGAACTGGAAGCTGCAACAGCTAAACCTGTTCAGTATGGTGCAAAAGTAAAAGACATTGAAGAGCTGTACAACCAGGCTTACTTCATCAAGAATAAGAAAGGTGAATATCTGACATTGAATGCTACAAAGACTCAGCTTGTATTAAGCAAGGATTCTTCTCTTGTTTATAATGTTGCAACAGCAACAAAAGCCCCGAAGAACGGTGCAATTGTAAAATATGCATTCTACTTCATCGCAACTGATGCTGCTGACAGCTATGTATTGGCTCCGGTTGAAACAGCAATTGAAGCGACTGCTGATAACAAGGGTTATAAGACAACTGTTCCGGCTGTAGGAAGCGCAGCATTCAAAGTAACTGTAAATGCTCAGACAGCTGTAATTGAACACTCAACTGCATTGACAACACTTAAGAATGACCTGTTCTTCGTAGGTGAAGAAGATACTCCTGCTTCTCTGATGACAATGCCTGAACACGTAACTGTTAAGGCTCTGAACAACGATTATGTAGCAATGGATTCTAAGAATAATGCTATTGTAGCCCGTGTTGGTGACGAACTGAAAGCAGCTACTATCACAGACTTTACATTCTGGTTGGATACAGCAAAATATGAAAATCAGGTTACTCCTTCTTACTATGTAACAAGAGGCGTTGCCGGTGTTGCTGGTGATGAAGAAACTGAAGCTGTTGCTGCTAAGAGACTGTACATGTACAATGCTGCTGACTCTGCTGCCGCTAATGCAGACGAAACTGTAAATCCGTTCGTATTCGGTGGTGAAACACGCGTAATCTTCCGCGAAGCTTCTATCATGGCTCAGGATACTCTGTTGGTTCCGGATGCTACAGCTAAGATCGACACGGTTGCTGCTGGTAATGGCACATCTAAAGATGGTTTGAAACATGCTGTTAAGGCTGGTGTTGCTAACTTCCAGTTCCAGTTTGTACAGGCTGACAAAAATGGTGCAATAGATGAATATTGCATTATGAATGGTGCAGGTAAATATGTACACAATTTGAATGGTGTATTGGTAATGGGTGCTAAGGATGATGCATTGGTTGTTAAAGTTGAAGCTGCTGAAGCTCCAACCGCTAACGAAGGTGTTGAAGTTTCTGAAGTAACAGTTATCGCTCAGAACGGCGCTGTAAGAATCGCTAACGCTGAAGGCAAGAAAGTTGTTATCACGAACATCTTAGGCCAGATAATTGCTAACACAGTCATCACTTCAAGCGACGCTGTAATCGCTGCTCCTGCCGGTGTAGTTGTTGTAGCTGTTGAAGGTGAAGAAGCTGTTAAAGCTATCGTTAAATAAAAACAGACATTAGGTAGAGGCGGAGTGGTTCTCCGTCTCTCTTAATCATATAATTCTATAATTTGCCGTGTAGCTCTTGAGCTAATTATCCTGTGACGGGTGAACAAGCGGTGAGTATTAATACTAAAGTAAAAAAGTTCATCTGCAAGTATCCCTGTGAAGAGAAAACGCAGACACAAAATGAAACCTCCCTGGTGGTAGTACCGGGGAGGTTTTTTTGATATAAATACAAATACGAAACAGCCCGTTTCGTATTTGTATTCTATTTTTCTATTCCCTAAGAAAAAAATTGTACTTTTGTGAGCTACATCAATACGTATGGACGAATGGCTAACGATGAAATGAAACAACTTTGGAAAGTACCGGAGCCGACGCTCAGGAGGCTGCCTTGGTATCTTGCCTTCTTGAAGCTGATGAAGGGGAGAGGGGAGACTTTTGTATCATCTACGCAGATTGCCAAAGAGATAAATGTGGACCCCAGCCAGGTGGCGAAAGACCTCTCTTTTGTGAATATTTCGGGGAAGACACGTGTGGGATATGAGATATGTACGCTGGTGGATGTGTTGGAAGATTTCTTAGGGTTCACGGCACAGCATAAGGCATTCCTGTTCGGTGTCGGTAGTCTGGGTGCAGCCTTGTTGCAAGACTCCGGTCTGAAACAGTACGGACTGGAGATTGTCGCCGGCTTTGATGTGCGCCGGGAGCTTGCGGGAACCCGGATCAACGGTATTCCGGTCTATCATCTGGATGATTTTCCCGCCAAACAAAAGGAGTTCGGTGCTACAATCGGCGTGATCACTGTTCCGGTGGATAAGGCGCAGGAAGTGACCGACCATATCATCACCGGAGGCATTAAGGCGCTCTGGAACTTTACCCCCTTCCGGATACGCGTTCCGGAAGATATCGTGGTGCAGAACACCTCCATGTACGCCCACCTTGCCGTCATGTTCAACCGCTTGAATTCAATCAATCACTGACATAATGAAAATAATAGCCGTAGGAATGAATTATGCCGCCCACAATAAAGAGCTGCATCATTCGTTAGAATTATCGGAGCCTACTATCTTTATGAAGTCCGACTCTTCGTTGCTGAAGGACGGCAAGCCGTTCTTTATACCTGATTTCTCTTCGGAGATACACTATGAGACGGAGATTGTCGTAAAGATAGACCGGCTGGGAAAAAACATAGCCGAACGTTTCGCCCACCGTTATTACAACGAGGTGACGGTAGGGATCGACTTTACAGCCCGCGACCTGCAAAGCAAACTGCGTGCGCAAGGTCTGCCTTGGGAGATCAGTAAGGCGTTCGATAATTCGGCTGCTCTCGGGACGTTTATTCCCGTGGAGCGTGTGGGCGATATAAACCGCATTCCTTTCCATCTGGATATTAACGGGACGACCGTCCAGGCGGGGAACACACAAGATATGCTTTTCCCGGTCGACAAGATCATCGCGTATGTCAGCCGTTTCTTTACGCTGAAGATAGGTGACCTGATCTACACCGGAACCCCGGTAGGCGTGGGGCCGGTCAAGATAGACGACCACTTGCAGGGATATATCGGCGAGCAGAAGCTGCTGGATTTCTTTGTGAGATAACACGGAAAAAGAACATATGAAGAGAATCTTATATACCCTGCTGCTTGTATTCGGTCTGCTGGCTTCTGCCTGGGCGGACGGTAGCCGTTATGCTTCCCAATCGGTGCTTAGCTCCGGTAAATGGGTGAAGATACAAGTGGCAGAAGATGGTATCTACAAGCTGACGCTGGCCGACCTGAAGAAGATGGGCTTTTCTAACCTCGACAAGGTTGCCGTCTATGGGTATGGCGGTTGGCCGCTTGATGAAGATTTCTCTAAGACTTATGTGGATGACCTGCCGGAAGTGGCGGTGTGGAAGAATGCGGATTACCTTTTGTTCTATGGGAAAGGACCGCGTAAATGGGAATATGCTTCTTCTTCCTTTGTCCACACCAATAATCCTTATTCCAACTACGGATATTACTTCGTGACCGAAAAGGAGACTGCCGGGCGGACGATGGAAAAGGCAGCTTCCGCCGACGGGGCGACTTTGCAGGTGACGACCTTCGACGACTATATGGTGAAGGACGACGACGTGGTGTCTGTCAATAATTCGGGCCGTGAGTTGTACGGCGACTCGTTCGAGTCAACCTTGTCCCGCTCTTACACGGTCACGATTCCCGGCATTACGAACGATGCTGGGAAAGTCACCCTTTCGTTTATTGCACGTGCGAGTGGCAATACGGGCGGCGTTACGATGAGTGTTGATAAGAACCAACTGATCTCGGGTAATTTCAATACTACATCCGATGAATATGTCGTGGCGACAGAAGTTTACAGGACTGCAAACTGGACGGCCGACAAGAATGAAAAAGTAAACATCGATATTCAATATAATACAACCGGGCATAAGAACGTGCGCCTGAACTTTTTCCGTCTGCAGATGAAACGGCAATTGAAGGTGTATGATGCTTACACCTTTTTCCGGAGCCTTGCCGCAAGAGGGAATGCCTCCCGCTTTATTATCCAGGGCGCAGATGCAAACACGTTGGTGTTTGATGTAACCGACGGCATTAACCCGCAACAGATGGAAACGACTTTGAGCGGGACAGAGCTGTCGTTTACGATTCCCGCCTCTACGGATTTGCGCGAGTTCGTTGTTGTGAAACCCTCCCAGATAAAAGCGCCTGAAACGGTTGGCGAAGTCGCAAACCAGAACCTCCATGCTTTGGCTCAACAGGACATGATTATAATTGCCCAGCCCGGCTTGGCTGCCCAAGCGGAACGTCTGGCTGAAGCGCACCGGACAAAAGACAACCTGACAGTCCAAGTCGTAGCTCCGGAAACGATCTATAACGAGTTTTCCAGTGGCACGCCCGACGCAACCGCTTATCGCCGTTTTATGAAAATGTTCTACGACCGGCAGACTTCGGAAGCTGATGCTCCCAAATATCTTCTGCTCTTCGGAGACGGTTCGTATGATAACCGACAACTTACTTCTGCTTGGAAATCGGTTGATATGAGTAATATGTTGCTGACGTATCAGACCGTAAACTCGTTGAATTCTTATTCGTATGTGGTGGATGATTATTTTGCATTTCTGGAAGATGCAAATAAGTCGGATACATCTGATAATTTAGCTAATCTTAATTCCAAGAAAATGAGTATAGGGGTCGGGCGTTTCCCGGTTCGTACCGTATCCGAGGCTACAATTGCGGTCGATAAAGTTATTTCTTATATGAATAATGACGGAGCAGGATCTTGGAAGAATAATGTTTGCTTTATAGCGGATGACGGCAGTAATGCAGATTCTTTTGATACCATTCATCAAGAAGACGCAAACAAGACTGCTGACCTTATTGAAGAGACAAACCCGTCTTATGTCGTTTCCAAAGTGTTTTTCGATGCTTATAAAAAGAGTTCTTCCGGTGGCCAGGCTTCCTATCCGGATGTAAATACTACGATACAGAAGAAGTTGAAGGATGGCCTGTACCTGATCAACTATACCGGTCACGGGGGGACGACTGCCCTCAGTGATGAGAAAGTAATTACTCAGAATGATATCATGCAGGCGGACTATTCCAGTTTACCAATCTGGATAACGGCGACTTGTGACTTTTGTCCGTTCGATGCTTCCGCTACTTCTGCCGGCGAATCGGTCTTCCTGAATAAAAAGAGCGGAGGTATCGCCTTGTTTACTACGACACGTGTAGCTTATACCTTCTCGAATGCCAATCTTAATACACAGTTGATCCGTTCATTGTTCGAAAATCGGGGAACCTCGCAGACATTAGGTGGCGTTTTAAAAGATACTAAAAATGCATTATCTTCTTCTCGTAAACTCGGCTTTAGTTTGATTGGCGACCCGGCTTTGCGTCTTGCATATCCTAAATATCAAATGGCTGTAAGCACGGTTAACGGCAAGGATGTTTCGGAAGGAACGGTCACGCTAAGAGCATTGGATAAGGTTGTGGTAAAAGGAAAAGTGTATTCGGATGGAACTCCACAATCGGATTTCAATGGGACCATGTATGCGACAGTCTTTGATAATCGTACATCGGTAACGACTTTAGGTAATAATACGGTTCAGGTGGGGGGTGAAACAGTCGTTAGAAAGGTAACATACGATGACTACCTGAATATCATCTATAAAGGAAACGGAGTGGTAAATAACGGGGAGTTTGAGTTCTCGTTTGTAGTGCCTAAAGATATCTCTTATTCTACTGAAAACTTTGGTAAAATGAGCTTGTATGCTTTGGACGAGACAACCGGTAATGAGGCGCAGGGTGCTTTTATGGATTATGCGGTCAGAGGTACTTCTGATAACCCGGAAAACGATAAGAATCCTCCGGAGATAAGAGCGTTATTCCTCAATGACTCAACTTTTGTCGATGGCGGACAAGTGAACAGTTCCCCGTATTTTTATGCAAAGGTTTGGGATGAGACAGGTATTAATATAACTGAAAGTAGTGTTGGCCATGACATAACATTGGTAATCGATGGAAGCCCTATTACGACATACGTTTTAAACAGTTATTATGAGAATTCGACGACGGTGGCGGGAGAAGGATTTGTCGGTTTTAGCATTCCGACCCTTAAACCGGGAATACATACCGGAGAGTTTAAAATCTGGGATGTAATGAATAATGCCCAAACAGTAAACTTCACCTTTGAAGTTGTCGAAGGCCTGAAGCCCAATCTGGTCGATGTCGTAGCAACCCCAAGCCCCGCACGCGGGCAAGTGACCTTCCATATCACACATAACCGCCCGGAAAGCCGGATGCGGGTAGGCATCATGGTCTACGATCTGGCAGGCCGTCTCTATTGGAAACATGAAGAAAGCGGTACGTCCGATCTCTTCAGTGCCTATTCAGTCTCCTGGGATCTGACCGACGGAGCCGGTGCACGCCTGCGTCCCGGTGTCTATATCTACCGGGCAGCCATCAGCACCAATAACTCCAAAGAGGCAACGACTGCGAAGAAGTTGATAATATTAGGAGAGTAATACATTTTTCGTTCCCGTCCGAAAAAATATGATTCCCGTCCGAAAAAATATAGCCTATGGCCCATCCGTCAACAGGCTATAGGGTAGCAGCTAAAAGGCGCTTACTCTAAGAAAAACATGACTTTGGATAAATTAAATCCTCTTTCTGGGTAGTATGTGAATATTAATGTCTACATTTGAGCACGTCTACAAATGGACGCAACTAAAATTATTTAGCTATGAGCAAATTTATCAATCCTTTCTCGGATTACGGCTTCAAGTTGATTTTTGGCAGTGAGGTCAGTAAAGATCTAATCATTAGTTTCTTAAACAGTGTTATTCAAGATGAAGTAATCGTTAATATTACATTTCGTAATGTGGAAATGCTTGGCATGAAGCATGACCAGCGCAAAGCCGTTTTCGATATCTTCTGTGAAAATGAAAAAGGTGAGTTTTTTATCGTGGAGATGCAGAAAGCGCGGCAGAAGTATTTTTCTGACCGTATTCTCTACTATGCCTCATTCGCGATTCAGCAACAGAGTATCGTGGCACGTGAAAAGATCGCGTGTCTGGAAGACGAACCTAAGAAGGCTTATTGGGATTACAGCATCAGCAAAGTCTATATCGTCTGCATCCTTAATTATGTTATGGAACCGTCATTACCCCATAAATACCGTTGGGATGTGGTGCGAATGGATCGCGAATTGAAGGTCCCTTTCAGTGAAACCTTGAATGAAGTGTATTTTGAAATGCCGAAATTTGTGTTACCTTTGTCAGAGTGCAATAGCATTTATCTTAAATGGCTGTATGTGTTGAATAATATAGATATAATGGACCGTTTACCCGAAGAACTGAACAACCAGCTGTTCCGCAAGTTGAAAAGTATAGTGGAAATCGAGCGGATGTCTGCCAACGAACGTTTGGAATACGAACTGAGTTTGGCTGTCGAACGCGATATGCTCTCCGCTCTTGACGCCAGTCGGGAAGAAGGTCTGGCGAAAGGCCGTGCAGAGGGTTTAGCGGAAGGCGAAGCAAAAGGATTGCGCCAAACAGCTATAAACATGAAACGCACAGGGTTGGATGTAGACACCATTGTAAATTGTACGGGCTTATCCAAAGAAGAAATCCTTGCCTTGTAAACAATTACCCCACTTCCTCCCACAACCGCATAAACTCCAACGTATTCATGGTGGCAGTCAGGACAAAGAAGCCGATGACGGTCCAGTCCAATATCCGGTACATGCGGACCGGGAGGCGGTTGTACAGCCAGCCTAACAGCATCGGGACGGCAAACATCCAGTGGCCGCCGAACAGAATGGCTTCGTTCATTCCGTAGCGGATAATAAAGTGGATCACGAAGTCGATGCTCAGATACATAAGCAATAGCTGTACATACTTGTTTCGCAGGTTGAGCAAGGCAGAGGCCGCCACCAACACTAACAGGAGCACGACCACCGCATTGTTCCAACTATGTAGATATTCGCTGGGACGCAGCACCACCTCATGGCCGACCTGTTGTTGCGTCAGAGGCGTACTCATGATTGTGTTTCCCCAGAAATCGATCAAAGCCTGTTTGCTGAATGTTTCGTCGTGGATGAAATACTGTCCGAGTTGTTGCGTTGTTTCGATCGGGGAGGGTCCTTCGGGAGCGAACAACTTTGCTTTAAGCGTGTAAAAGCCCATGATGACGGCTACGCAAACGACGAAGGGAAGCATCACTTTGAAGCCTGTCCGTATCTTATGCAGGAAAGGCGTTTTGTTCAGGAATACCGCCATTGCCGGTTTGGCTGCGTTTGTAATCGTGATTCCTCCACAGAGGAAAGAAAGGAAGAGGATGGTCCGTCCCTTTATATATCCTGTCAGTTTATA
The DNA here is from genome assembly GCF_003477465.1 of Parabacteroides sp. AF48-14. Taxonomy (NCBI): domain Bacteria; kingdom Pseudomonadati; phylum Bacteroidota; class Bacteroidia; order Bacteroidales; family Tannerellaceae; genus Parabacteroides; species Parabacteroides sp. AF48-14. The sequence continues at coordinate 14,670 of NZ_QUDI01000019.1, read as the reverse complement.
TTCCCTCGAGAGCATTAACAGGGAAAAGACAAGCAGGAAGAAAGAGAACGGATAGCTTTCGGTTGTGAACGACAAGACGACAGTCGTAAAGAAACAACCTGTAAATCCGGTGAGCAGTAAGGCACGGCGGGTGGAGACCTGGACAATCTGTTTCAGGTAACGATAGATCAGCACCAGACCGCCGGTTATCAACAGGTTCATCAGCACCAGACAGATAATACCGCCGGTTTTCTCTTTGAACAGGCTTGTCAACAGGATTATCAACAGGGTTTTCAACAAATGAAACAAGCTGAAGAACGGATGGCTGACGTCGAACGCCCCTCCGCGTGTATGCAGGTGGAACAGGTTGTCATAGCCTAAATAGCTGCCCGGCCCTCCGTTCGGAACGTCTATCAGCTCTGTGTAAAAGAGCATATAGTAGCCGATTATCCCATAAAGAAGGAAGAAGAAAAGAAAGAGTCCGGCCTCTGTCCAACTGGGCGGAAACAGGGTTCGTCTCGTCTCTCTCCACTCGATTCGGAGTGCGCGCAGCAGGGTGGACAGGCAGGAAGGTATCGTCATCTTTGTCGTTTATTGAATGGTTTATAATGGGGAACGTCGGCAATGGCAAGCAGTTCTTTGTCACCGGAACTGTCGCCATACACATATAAAGTCTCGGAAATAACATCCGGATATAGCTTGCGAAGCCTGCGGACTTTCTCGGTCCCTTTGCAGTTGGGTGTGGAAAAACGTCCTGTCAGGACACCGCCTTCGACCTCCAGTTCCGTTCCTTCCACCTGCCGGATTCCGACTGTTTCCGCCCAAGGACGTATCCAGTCAGGTACGGAGGCGCTGATGATGACGACTTTGTCACCCTTTTCCTGGTGCTTTCGAATCTCTTCCAAAGCGGCAGGATAAACCAACTCCGGTATGCGGGCGGCATATCGCAGGCAAGCTTGCCGGAAATCCGCTACGCTCATTCCGCGAAGGAAGGATGAAAAGACAAGTTCTTTCGCCCGGTGTGTGGAGAGGATGCCTGTCAGGGCTGTTAGTTTCAATATGATTATCAGGGGAAGACGGAGGATGAACGCTGTCCGTCCGCAAGTCCGCATCAGAAAGTCCGGCAAGGAGTCGCGGGAGATGATCGTTCCGTCAAAGTCGAATACAGCTATTGGCATATCAGTAAATAAGTAAAGCGAATACGACGAACCAACCCGCGACAGTCAGTTGCAACGTCCGGTCTTGCAACAAAATATCGGTCGGGTTACAATTACTCTTTTCCACCAGGATGATTTGCAGGTATCGCATGATGCCTGCCAGAACGAACGGGATCGTGACATACAGATACTCGCTGCTCCTTGCCGTCACTTCCGGCGAAAGGGTGTACAGGATGTAGGTCACGGCAATAATGGAGGAGAGGAACGACAGGACTACATTCAGGTAGTCGATCGTATAGCCGGTAATATTTTTCCGGGAAACCTGTCCCGTCTCCATGAAATTAAGCAAATCGTCCCTTCTCTTGGCAAAGGCGAGGAAGAGGGAGAGGATGAAAGTCATAATGATCAGCCAGTGGGACAACTCGATGTCTCCCGCCGTCGCTCCTGCCTCCAGACGGATGATGAAACCGCAGGCGACAATCATGACGTCTATGATCTGCACCTGTTTGAGGTAAAGCGTGTAAGCCAGGTTCAGGAGGATATATCCTCCCGCCAGCAACCAGATGAGGTTGCTACTTGTCTGTATAAAATTGAAGCATACAGCGCTTATGCCGTAAAGAAGGAGCATGAAACCGACAGCCTCTGCCGGCGATACTTTGCGAGCGGCAATCGGGCGGAACCGTTTGGCGGGGTGCAAGCGGTCTTCCGCCGCATCCATTAAGTCATTGAACACATAGACGCCGCTGGTAAGCATACAGAAACCGGCAAACAGGAGCGCAACGTTTTGCAGCCTGTCCAAAGCCCCTATCTCCTGCGCAAAGAACAGAGGGAGAAACAAGATGATGTTTTTTACCCATTGGGAAGGGCGCATCAAAAGAAATAATGCTTTAACTTTGCCTGTCGATTGCATATCTTTCATACTCAAAGGGCAAAAGTAGGAATTTTATTCGAGCATACAATAAAGTTAGGATTATTCAGTTTATAATACAGTCGGCGAAGGACTGCCGGCAGGGTTCAATTAAATTAAAACGTATGATAAGTAAATTCAGAATCGGGACACTCGTTATATTGCTTGGTCTTTTCATCTCCGCAACAGCGTGGGCGGAAGGTGATGATATTAAATATTCACCTATCGAAATGGCTGTGCCTTCCTTGATTATCGCTCCTGACGCGCGTGGCGGCGGAATGGGTGATAACGGTGTTTCCACTTTGCCGGATATCGGTTCACAATATTGGAACGCGGCCAAATATGCTTTTATGTATAGCAAGGCAGGGGTGAATCTGTCTTATACGCCTTGGTTGCGCAAGTTGGTCAACGACGTGGCATTGGTGAATATGTCCGGTTACTATAAAATAGGGGATAATGATTTGCAGGCGGTTGGCGCCTCTTTGCGCTATTTCTCCTTGGGTGAAGTGCCGCAGTATGAAAACATCGGCGACCAGCCTATTTATGCAAACCCGTATGAGATGGCGTTCGACGTGAGTTATAGCCGTAAGTTGTCGGAAAACTATTCAATGGCGGTTGCTTTGCGTTATATCCGTTCCGATATGGGTGTCGACCCGAATGAGTTGAAGCATGCCGGCAATGCGTTTGCAGCCGATATCTCCGGATATTTGGAGAAGTATGTGATGATGGGCAGTGCGGAAGCTTTGTGGAGTTTCGGTTTCAACTTGTCGAACATCGGTAGTAAGATTTCGTATGACGAAGGTACGAACAATATGTTCCTTCCTGCCAAGTTAGCTTTGGGTACCGGTTTGCTTTATCCTATCGACGAGTATAACCGTATCGGCGTTTATCTGGATTTAAGTAAATACATGGTTCCTTCCGTTCCGCAGAAGAAAGACGGAGAGACGGATGAAGAGTTTACCACCCGCAAGGAAGACTACAAGGCTTTGTCCAGTATCTCCGGTATGTTCAAGTCGTTTAGCGATTCTCCTAACGGCTTTAAGGGCGAGTTGGAAGAGGTGATGGTTTCGGTCGGAGCCGAATATAGCTACAATGAACAGTTCTTCGTTCGTGGCGGTTATTTCTACGAGAGTGCGAATGTCGGTAACCGTAAGTATTTCTCTGTCGGCGCCGGTTTCCGTATGAGCGTTTTCCAGTTGGATGCCGCTTATCTGATCAGTACCGTTCCACAGAACCCGTTGGACCAGACACTTCGTTTCTCTCTGTCCTTCGATATGGACGGGATTAAGAATCTGTTTAGGTAATTGAAAATTGAGAATTGAAAATTGAAAGTTATGAAGATACGGGTGGGTTTTGGATATGATGTGCATGCGTTAGTGCCGGACCGCGATTTGTGGTTGGGCGGAGTGAAGATCGAGCATACGTTGGGCTTGCAGGGCCATAGCGATGCCGACGTGTTGATCCATGCCATTTGCGATGCCCTTTTGGGGGCGGCCAATATGCGCGATATCGGTTACCACTTTCCCGACACGGCAGGCGAATATAAGGATATAGACAGCAAGATCCTTCTTTATGATACGATGGAACTGCTTCGTGATGCCGGATATACGTTAGGCAATATAGATGCGACAGTCGCAGCCGAACGTCCGAAACTGAATCCGCATATCCCCGAAATGAAGCGGGTGATGGCGCAAGTCCTGCAAGTGGATGTCGAAGATATATCCATTAAGGCGACAACCACCGAAAAGTTAGGCTTCACCGGACGGCAGGAAGGAATCGCCGCCTACGCTACGGTCTTGATTCAGAAGTAAGAGAGTCTGCGCCCGACACAGGCTCGCAGGGGATCGTAAACCAGAAAGTGCTTCCTTTCCCTTCCTTCGATTTTACCCCTATTTCTCCTTTCAGGCAGTCTATGATAGTCTTGCAAATGGAGAGGCCGAGTCCCGTTCCCTGGATAAAGGTGTCGAACTTGGCGAACCGCTCGAATACGTGCGGGATGTTTTCTTCTGCAATCCCTTTCCCCGTATCTGTTACATAGAAACGCAATCCTCCTTCTGTTTCCTCATATCCCATTGTGATGGAACCTTTAAATGTGAACTTACAGGCATTTGTCAGGAAATTACTCATAACCTGCATCAGCCGGTTCTTCTCCGAATGGATAACGTAAGGCTTTTCAGGCAGGATGCATATTAGCTCCACGCCGGGTTTGGTTTTGTCACGGAACACCTGCATCAGGTGGTTGAACATCTCGGAAACATTTATGTCGCTATATATGAAGTCCAGTTTGCCCGCTTCTATCTTGGACAGGTCGAGGATGTCGTTGATAAGCTGCAGGAGCAATTCGTTGTTTGTCTCTATCGTTTTACAGAACTCTTCCCGGTTTTCTTCCGGGCATTCTCCCTGGGCGATCAGGTTGGAGAAGCCGACGATTGCGTTCAGCGGCGTACGTATCTCGTGGCTCATATTCGCTAAGAATGCCGTTTTCAGGCGGTTTGCCTCTTCTATCTTTTCTTTCTCCCGTTGTTCTTCTTCCGTTTTTCGTTTCTGGATCAGCAGTCGGATACGCAGGAAGGCAACAGACATCAACAGGATAAGGATGACAATCCCGCAGATAATCTGGACTTTGTATTTCTCCAGGAATGTAGGGGGCTGTTCGAAATAGACAGCATTCTGGGGATAGCGGGACGGGGAAATACCATGCCTGTACAGATGCTGGTAATTCAAATAGGTCCTGGGAGTCCCGGCCATATGTTCGTGCGTGTTATCTATCTTTTTGCCTTTCAGCATTTCCAGCAGATAGGTGATGACAGTCTTGTTGAAGTCTTCAACCGAGATATAATGCCCTCCGGCAAAGTTACCTCCCTCTATGTCGAGGTCGTTAATAACGTAGACGGGAGGATTGGAAAAGCTGTTTGTCATTTTCTGTACGTTGTCGATCAGGTAATGGTTCTCTCCTTTCTGGCTTGCCGCATACCAGGAATAATAGATGATGCCGGCATCTTGGTTGCTGTAGGTCGTGAGCGTATCCAACAGATGTTCCGTCGAAAGCTGTGGCCATGAGAGTACGTCTAACTGAAGGTCCGGGAATTGCTCTTCCAATACGCTTTGCACTTCCTGGCGGGTCAGGATGCTGATGTAGCGGTTGTCGTTCACAAACACGACTTTCTTCAGTTCGGGTTGCATCTTTTGCATCATTTCGATTGTCTCCCGGATATAAAGCGGCTGGCTCAGTGTTATAGCATTGTACCCTTTTATGATTGTGGATGTCGGGACCATGGCTTCCTGGGGGTCGAGCTTGCGCTCCACCATATCTTTTATGTTCCGTGGAACCATGCCCCGCGAATAGCAAACCAGACTGGGGACGCCTTTCCATTCGTTATCGAACAGAGGGCGTATGACGAGCCATGCCGGATCGCCGATGCAGACGACAGCCCGGGGAGGGAGCGGGTATTCTTCCCGTAGATAGGCCAACTTATTCAGAATCTCTGTTGTATCTTTGATTATCGGAATTTGCAGCTCTTCTCCTTTGACTTGTAGCCCTTCCTGGGTGATCAGGGTTTGAATGGTTTCATAGGTTTGATGTGTCCAGGTTTCATTAAAGTTGATAGAATGTACTACCAGCACATAGTCTTCATCTGTATGCTGGGCGGACCGTGCCTGCCTGCATATCAGAAGAATAAGAAATGTGAATAAATACCCTGTTATTCTCATATTCGATTGGCAAAATGATAAAGGTGCTTGAAAATCATAAAGTTTATGCAAATATAGGTATTATTGTTTGTAATCTTGTTTATCCCGGTGTTAATTTGTAGATTTGAACCCATAAAGAAAAGAGTAAATATGAAGACAAACGACTGGAAAGAGCGTCTGGGGGTTATGTATTCCACCAACCCGGATTTTCAATATAACACAGGTGATGAAGAGGAAGAAGACACACTTCCGAAAGAGAAACAGCAGTTGCGTATTTCTTTAGATAAAAGGAACCGGGGCGGAAAAGCCGTGACACTGGTGACCGGTTTCCGCGGGACGACTTCCGATTTGGAAGCACTCGGCAAATTCCTGAAAGTGAAATGCGGTGTCGGCGGTTCCGCCAAAGAAGGGGAAATCATCGTGCAGGGTGATCTGCGTCCGAAGGTGTTGGAGATATTGCAAAAGGAAGGCTACGTCAAGAGCCGTATAATCTGAACCGTATGCTGACTGTCTACAGAGCTTCGGCGGGAGCCGGGAAAACCCACAAATTGACCGGGGAATACCTGACCCTGTTGTTCACCGGGCCGGGCGCTTTCCGCCGCATTCTTGCCGTGACCTTTACGAATAAGGCGACGGACGAGATGAAGACCCGTATCATCGATGAACTGTATAACTTAGCCTCCGGCAAGAAATCGGATTATGTGGAATTGCTCGGCTCGACCTATTCGCTCACGGAGACGCAGGTCCGGAAGCAGGCAGCAAAGATACTGATCGATATCCTGCACGACTATTCCGCCTTTAATATCAGTACGATCGACCGCTTTTTCCAACAGACCATGCGTGCCTTTACCCGCGAGATTGGCTTGCAGGGAGGATATGGCATCGAGATGGACCAGGAACTGGTGCTGACTACGGCTATCGACAACCTGCTGTCGGATTTGGAAAAGCCCGAGAGCAAGGACCTGTTAGGCTGGTTGCTCCGGTTTGCGGAAGACAAGATAGAGAACGGCGGGGAGTGGAACCTCCGTAAAGACATCATGTCCCTGAGCCGGGAAGTTTTTAAGGAGAGCTATAAGGCTTTCAGTGATGAAGTCGGCCGGGATATAGAAGATAAGAAAGCGTTGGATGACTATAAGAACGCTCTCTACGGCATCATCCGTTCTGTGGAGACTGCCGCCAAAGAATTGGGGGAACGCGGATTGGAGATTCTGGCTAAATATGCACTCAAACCAACGGACTTCAAGGGAGGGAGCCGTTCGCCCCTGACCCTTTTCGACCGCTTGGCGCAAGGGGAAATGAAGGAACCGTCAGCCACCTTTATCGGCCTGGCGGATAATCTGGACGGATGCTTTACGAAGACGACCTCGCTCGGCGCCCGGCAAATCATCGGATGTGCTTTTGAAGACGGGTTGAACGACTGTATCAAAGGCATTGTCGCCTTGTTCGGTGATCTGACCGCCTATAATACGGCCCGTGAGATTGTGCGCTATTACTATACATTGGGAATCCTGACGGATGTTTCCCGCCAGATCGCGGCTTACCGGGAAGAAAAGAATGTGATGCTGATAGCCGACACGACCGAACTGTTGAATAAGGTGATCGGTGGGAGCGATGCCCCCTTCATCTATGAAAAGACCGGTACGCACGTCGACCATTATATGATAGACGAGTTCCAGGACACCAGCGGGATGCAGTGGAATAACTTCCGTCCGCTGATTGAAGAAAGCTTGGCGCATAACCGGGATAACCTGATCGTGGGAGATGTGAAACAGAGTATCTACCGTTTCCGCAATTCCGACTGGAAGCTGCTCGATGAGCAGGTACAGGCCGACTTCTCGCCCGAAGAGGTCCGTGAAGAGACCTTGAAAGATAACTGGCGCAGTTGCCGGAATATCGTGATGTTCAACAATGCCCTTTTCACGACATTGCCCGGCGTGCTTCAAGGGATGTATAACGAAGCCCTTTCCGCTTCTTCCCTGACGGAAGAACAACGGGCGGCCTATTTTACCAAGATCATGTCCGCCTACGACAATAGTTTCCAACAGGTTCCTCCGCCTTTCCGGGAGAAAGAGGGGCATGTGCGGATCGAATTCCTCTCCGGTGATGACGAAAAAGACTGGAAGGAAGAGGCTTTGGAACGTTTGCCGGGCGTACTTGAAAAACTGCAGGACAACGGATATGCCTTGAAAGACATTGCCATTCTCGTCCGTACCAACCAGGAAGGGGCGCAGGTGGCGGATACGTTGCTGACATATAAGGAAGAACATCCTTCCGACCATTATAACTACGATATAATCTCCGATGAGGCCCTGTTTGTAAGCGGTTCGACGGCGGTCCGCTTCTTAGTTTCCCTGTTGCGCTACCTGAAGAACCCGGACGACAGGACGAACGAACAGATCGCCTTGTACTCCTATTGGATACTGAACGCTGTTCCCGCACCCGATGCGGGGCCGCAAACGAACAGCATCGAATGCGGAAGCCGCGCAAAGACCTTCCCGCCGGAGATCGCATCGGCCCTGCAAGGGCTTTCCCGCCAGTCGCTGTATGAGATAACGGAGGGGTTGTTTCGCCTCTTCTCCGCCGACTTTCCGGAGAACGAACAGGTCTTTGTACAGGCTTTCTTAGATATGGTTTCCGAATATACCCAGAAGGAGAGCGCAGACCTGAGCCGTTTCCTGAAATGGTGGGATGAGACAGGTTGCCGGAAAACGATTGCCACGCCTGACGGACAGAACGCGGTCCGCATCCTGACGGTCCATAAGTCGAAGGGATTAGGCTTTAAGGTCGTGATCATACCTTTCAGCGATTGGGAAATCGACCATAAGCCGACGAAGCCTGTGATCCTCTGGTGTCATCCGGAGGAGATGCCATTCAACCGCCTGCATCTGGTCCCCGTGCGTTACAGTCAGTCGTTAGCGAAGACAATCTTTGCCGCCGATTACTTTAAAGAGCGGTTACACGCTTTTATCGACAACTTAAACACGTTATATGTCGCCTTTACCCGCTCGAAAGAAGAGTTGGTCGTATTCTCCCCGCGTCCGAAGAAGATCAAGGAAGAAACAGGCGAGGTGGAAAAGATATCCTCTTTGACGGATGCCCTCTGGGCAGGTCTGCATACGGAGGTCTCCGATACCCGGGCAGGCGAGAGACTGATCTCGTTGCCGGCATCTTTTGATACCGGAAGAGGTGTGTTCGAGTTGGGTGACTGGTGGCATCCGGTTGCCAAGACCGAAGAGACAGGCATGCAGGAGGTCGGAATGAGCCGCATGAACTCGATCTCTCCGGATGATCGCTTGCAACTGCGCCTGCATGGGAAAGGCTTCTTTTTCGATAATGCCCGTCGGAAGCATGGCGCCCTGATGCATGAGGTGTTGAGCCGTATCCGTACGCGGAAGGATATCCCCCAGGCCGTTGAACGCTATCGCCAGGAAGGCGTGATCGACCGGACGGAAGCGGCGGCGCTCGTCTCCCGCCTGGAAGAGTTGCTGAACATGCCGGATGCCGCACCCTGGTATGACGGGACGGCCCGCGTGCTGAACGAAGTCGACATCCTGTTCGGAAACGGGCTGTCGAAGCGTCCGGACCGTGTGATGATTACCGATGACCGGGTTGTTGTTGTCGACTATAAATTCGGGGAACATCCTGACCAACGCTATCATAGCCAGATTCGCAACTATCTGAAGCTGATCCGCCAGATGGGATATAAGGAGGTGGAAGGTTTCCTCTGGTATGTCGAATTAAGCAAAATAGAAGCTGTGAAAGGGTGATATATTTTTGTTATTCGGTAAAAATGAATATTTTTGCAGATTCTTACGATAAAATACACGATTAGATTACAGAATGAAAGTACATAAAGAAGGAACAGGTCTGTTGTTAACGCTCTTCACGATATTCTTTATTGTGGACGTTGCGCTGTATCATACTGTCAACAAAGGATGGGTCTTTTACGGCACAACCTTTGTCACCACTGTCCTGTTCTTATTGGTACTTAACTTCTTTCGCAGTCCGTTCCGCCGCTTCCCCTACGATTCGGAAGGTTTGGTGATTGCTCCCGCCGACGGGACGATCGTGGCGATTGAAGAAGTGAAGGAGAACGAGATACTGCACAGGGAATGCCTGCAAATCTCGATATTCATGTCCGTCTTTAATGTGCATGCCAACTGGTTTCCTGTAAACGGGACAGTCAAGCACGTATCGCATCAGAACGGACGTTTCATGGCGGCCTACCTGCCGAAAAGCAGTACGGAGAACGAACGTTCGGCCGTTGTGATTACGACCCGCAACGGGATAGATGTCCTGGCGCGGCAGATTGCGGGAGCGATGGCGCGACGCATTGTAACTTATGCCAAAGTCGGCGACAAATGCCACGTCGACGAGCAGATGGGATTTATCAAATTCGGTTCCCGTGTGGATGTCTACCTGCCTGTAGGGACGGAAGTACTGGTTGAAATGGACCAGAAGGTTACCGGTAACCAGACTCCGATAGCCCGCTTGGGAAAATAAAAGAAGTAAATGAGCATCAAACAAAGTATACCTAATTTAGTGACCTGTTGCAGTCTTGTATCAGGTTGCATCGCCTGTGTGATGGCGTTGAAAGGCAACTTGCCGATGGCAACCCTGTGGATTGTCGTGGCGGCTGTTTTTGATTTTTGCGACGGTTTTGCCGCCCGTTCCCTGCATGCCTATTCTCCGATGGGAAAGGAACTGGATTCCCTTTCCGACATGGTTAGTTTCGGGGTGGCCCCCGGGATGATTGCCTATTGGCTGTTGGAGCAGGCTTGTATGACGGTTCCCGCTTTGGGAAACGCCGCCCCTTATATTCCGTATTTGGCTTTAGTGATACCTGTCTTTTCCGGGTTGCGCCTTGCCAAATTCAATATCGACGAAAGGCAAACGACCTCTTTCATCGGTATGCCGGTGCCGGCACATGCTCTTTTCTGGGCTTCTATCGGATATGCGTTTCGGGCTTCCATTCCGGTGGACAGCATCGGGTTCATTGCCGGGATAATCGTTCTGGCGATCCTGTTCTCTTTGTTGTTGGTCTCGGAGGTCCCGATGTTCTCTTTAAAGGTCAAGTCGTTAAAGTGGAAAGGCAACGAACTTCGCTACATCCTGGTAGGCGGCGCAGTGGTCTTTGTGGCTCTCTTTGGCGTTCTGGGTATTGCCGGAACGATTATACTCTATATCGCCTTGTCTTTTTTTAACAAAAGAAGATAAACAAGAATTCGTATCTTTGTGTTTGTGTAATAAAAACCAACTAAGTGACGGAGTATGTTTAAATTTTTGTTTGTAATGTTCTTCTTCTTTATCCTGTTAGTATTCCTGATGGGATTCTCAATCTTGCGTACGTTCAAAAATATCCTGTTTGGCAGCGGAAGCAGCGGGAAAAAAGGAGGGCAACGCCGTCAAACAACTACCTCTTCTTCCTCCGGACGGAGCAGCACGTACGAAGAACCTTCTTCCGTATCCCGTAAAAAGATATTCGCCAAGGACGAAGGCGAGTATGTCGACTATGAGGAGGTGAAATGAATCCCAAAATATCCATCCGCTTTTTTGCAGATCGCGAGGTTCGTGCTATATGGGACGACGAACGTGAGAAATGGTATTTTAGTGTTATTGATATTGTCAGTGCTTTAAACGGGCAGGACGATTATACAAAAGCCCGTAACTATTGGAAATATCTTAAGAACAAATTAAAAAAAGAGAACAGTCAGTTGGTTAGTGACGCTCACCAACTGAAATTAACTGCACCTGATGGAAAGAAATATTTGACAGATACGTTTGATAGTGACGGCGTGATCTCTCTTGCCAAGCATTTCCCAAATAACAAAGCCCTGAAGTTTCTTGATTGGTTTACATATAGCGATAACAGCAGTGACGGACAGAGTAAGAAAAAAGCATATTCTTTTTTTGAAAGTAACCTGGTCAGGGAATCGGAAATCGGGACGGTGAAAAGTTTGCAGCAAATCCATGCCTATATTTTTGGAGGGATATATGACTTTGCGGGAAAAATAAGGCAGAAGAATATTTCGAAAGGCGGCTTTCAGTTTGCAGTGGCGCACTTTTTAGGCAACACATTAAAGCAAATTGAACAAATGCCAGAGAACACATTTGACGAGATAGTCGATAAATATGTGGAAATGAATATAGCCCATCCATTCATGGAAGGAAATGGTCGGAGTACGCGTATTTGGTTGGATTTGATTTTCAAGAAACACCTGAAACAGTGTGTGGATTGGAGCAAGATTAATAAAACTGATTACATGGACGCAATGGTAAGAAGTTCTATAGACAGCAGCGTACTGAAACAGTTACTGAAGAATGCTTTGACAGATAAGATCAACGACCGTGAAATCTTTATGAAAGGGATTGATTATTCGTATTATTATGAAGAAAACGAATAATATGCCTTTTTTAGCGCTTTTGCTGAAAAAAGCGCTTCATCTCTTCTGCGCATTCTTTTTCGAGGATGCCCGTTTTTACTATGGCTTTAGGATGGAAGGCTTTCGGGGCGTATTGCCGGAAGCCTCTTTTTTCGTCTGTCGCTCCGTAGACGATTGTGCTTAGTTGCGCCCATCCGATGGCTCCGGCACACATGACGCAAGGCTCCACGGTCACATACAGGCTGCATCCCGTCAGATATTTGGCTCCTAAGACACCTACGGCGGCCGTTATCGCCAGCATCTCGGCATGGGCGGTGGGGTCGTTGAGGCGTTCCGTCTGGTTATGTGCACGGGCTATGATCTGGTTGTTGCATACGATGACGGCGCCGACCGGAACTTCGCCTTCGGCAGCTGCGGCGCGGGCTTCTATCAGCGCCTGCTTCATGAAATATTCGTCGTTGAAAGGATTGATCATCTTCTCATTTCGTTTTCGTTGAAGAGGGTAGGATAGTCCTCTTCCAGTGTTTTGAGTATGTGGGACAGGATCGTCTCGCGGTACCAGCGGGACTTGTTGGCTATCTTATATCTGGCAAGATAACGCTCCACAGCCTTCTGCTCGTCGTCGTTGAGCATAAAAGTAACCTTGTGCACACGCGGGTGGTTCGGTTGAGGGGGCGAATATTTACGTTTCAATGCCATTGTTCTGCAAATGTAAGATTGAAAGCTCAAATAAAAAAGAAAAACGTTATATTTGTGCAAATTACACAGGATGGCAAAACGGAACGAAACAGGGAAAGACGGGGAAGCCGTTGCGCGTGTTTTTCTGGAAAAGCATGATTATACGATTGTCCATACGAATTGGCATTGGCATCATTATGAGTTGGATATCGTTGCCATGAAAGACGGCGAACTGGTTGTCGTGGAGGTCAAGACCCGCTCGGATGACTATCTTTTAGCGCCGGAGGAGGCTGTGGATAACGGGAAAATCCGCCGCATCGTGACAGCTGCCGATGCCTATGTCCGCTTTTTCAATCTCGGGTTGCCGGTCCGTTTCGATATTATTACCGTAATAAAAAGAGGCGAGGACTATGAAATCGACCATATCGAAGACGCGTTTTATGCTCCTTGCCGCTAATATGAAAGATATATGAATATAGAAGAAGCCCGGGAATATTGTCTGTCGCTGAAGAATGCGACGGAATGTTTCCCTTTCGACGATGTTTCGTTAGTGTTTAAAGTAGAGGAAAAGATGTTCCTGCTTCTGCCGTTGGATGCGGATGAACCGTGTGTGTCGCTGAAATGCAGTACCGACTACACCGAGGAACTGCGCGAACGCTATGCGGCAGTGGAAGGCGCTTATCATTTTAATAAGAAATACTGGAACACGATCTATCTCGACCGCGATATGCCGGATGAGGAGATCAAGCACTGGATCCGCCATTCCTACCGTGAAGTAATAGCCAAATTGCCGAAGAAAACAAGAGAACTCTACAATGAATAAAGAGAACGAAACTCCGCGGATTATCCGGCTGAATGAGACAAATTCAACCAATAACTACCTGCGGGAGCTGCTTGCCGGGGAGGCACTGCCGGAGGGCAGCCTTGTCATTGCCGACTTCCAGACTGCCGGAAAAGGGCAGGTGGGGAACTCATGGGAATCGGAAGCCGGGAAAAACCTGATGTTCAGTCTCCTGCTGTATCCCGATTTCCTTCCGGCAAACCGCCAATTCCTGATTTCCCAGATCGCTTCCCTGAGCGTCAAGGAGACGTTAGACGGCTATATCGACTCCGTCACGGTGAAATGGCCGAACGATATCTACTGGAAAGACCGTAAGATATGCGGCATGCTGATCGAGAATGATTTGTCGGGACAACATCTGTATTGTTCGGTTATCGGCATCGGCCTCAATATCAATCAGGAGGTTTTCCGGAGCAATGCCCCCAATCCTGTATCGCTCACCCAAATTACCGGGAAGACGTACGACCGCGAAGAGCTCCTGAAACGTTTCCTGCGTATCTTCTTCAATTATTATTGCCTGTTGCTGCAAGAGAAAGAAGATGAGATCCGCGCGGCTTATATGGCAGCTTTATATCGTGGTGACGGCTATTATCCCTATGCCGACGAAAACGGCCGCTTCGAAGCCCGTATCCACGCAATCGAGCCGACCGGCCACCTGATCCTCCAACTGCGTGACGGGGAGCGGAGGAGATATGCTTTTAAGGAGGTGACGACAGTTATTTAGCTGAGACATATACATAACCACCTTTCCGTATATCCTCAAAACTTGTATGCGATCGGCATTTTTCTGATTGCTCTATCCATAAAGCCGTTGCCCGTACGTTAATGTGATGGCACGTCAAGAGGTATGGACGAAAAGGGGTGATATTCCTGTTTTTTTATTACCGATTACCACCGGAAACGTTTGATAATGTGAGATTTATTCCGTATATTTGATTAATTAAAAACACAAGAAAATGACAACAACAACCTTCCGCATCCATGCCTACGGAGTAGGCGAACTGGCCGGCCTGTACAACCCCCACCTTTCCCACC
>NZ_QUDI01000018.1:0-100980 GCF_003477465.1 Parabacteroides sp. AF48-14 | reverse complement strand
CCGGGTAACGACGAAGGACATATTTGTTGACACGAAGGGCGGTTCGCGAACCGCCCCTACGAGGTTTGTGTGTTTCAAATATGCCAAGTTTTGAACCTCCTGCAAACCTAACAGATTACAATAACCCCCTATTTCGGCCGTTTTTCTATTTCATCCGAAATCTTGATCCATTTTGGATTGACTCTTTTCACAGTTTTAATCAGATCGAATGACAATAGAAAAAATGAGGTGCGCAGTCCGTCTCGGAAAGCGTACAATTTGATTACTAAAAAGCGGAAACGCCGACAATGTGATAAACCTTAACTCCCGGAGAATCGAATATTTGAAAATAAAACGGACGGCGTCCCAAATATCGCAAGGAAATTTAGGTGCTTTTTCGCCATGAAAACGGTCCTCTTTTCAATTAGGACGGTCATAATCGCCATTACGACCGTCCTAATCTTTGCGAGGTGCCGAGTGCACTACACATTAGCACGGTCGCAATGGCAAAGAGGACGGTCATAATTGCTGAAAACGCTCAAAAAAGGCAAAAAAGTCCCTTTTCGAGGCCCAAAAAGCGGATTAACATTTGTTTGGTTTCGGATGTCTTTTGAACCTGAAAAATACGTTTTATACAATAAGCCCCCTAAGTAGTTGAAAGATGAAAATATCTGAGGATTCTCACCAAACAGTTCACGAACATACTCATATCGGATCTCTTTTTCAAATGTTAGAACTCATCAACAAATATTTGAACCTCCGGTGCATATACCGTTCCAAAAAGCAAATCGGCATTCACATCGCCCTTTGATATTCCTAAGCTATATCTAAAAATCAGCCTATTTACCCCTTTCTTAAAAGACGAAGGAGATATTATTAACGGATAGTCTATCTCATAGACAGCACCTGGAGCCAATCGTCGTAAAACAGATGATTTCCCGGTTAACAAAATAAAAGTATCTTCCCCCCAGCCATTAAACATCTCAATTTGTGCTCCTTTTGACTTATCTAAGACTATAATCGAACCTCCTGGGTAAAAAAGCTTCTCAACTTCTGTTACATTTTTAAATTGTAACCTTACATGTACTGTATCTCCCATCAAAATAGTATCTTGGCTAAAGGATGCTGTAAAATTCATAGACTCAACAATATTTCCTTCAAACTGAGACTTGCCATGCCTACGTTCTTTTCCCCAATTTGTCGATTCAGGATAAAACCATCGACCGTCTTTTTTATTTTTTCTGGGAGAAAAACGGTAATAGCTCTTGACATTCCGTTTGCCATTGTTCGCCGGATTAAACCTTAACGACTTCAAAAGTCCCAGTATAGCACGCCTATCCTCTCCTTCCAAACTCTCTTGGGATGAAAGCGAGCAACAATAAGGCTTTCCATTTTCATCTATCAATATCATAGTCTGCAAGTACTGATTTTCATAGTTTATTTCAGACAGCCTTTCACAAATCAAGTCTGCATATTTTTTAGACGACCTCTTCAAACTTGGAGGTACAGCCCAAAATGTAACAAGAGAGTTCTCCATCCATTTCCCATACCTCTCATTAAATTCTTCAAAACAATCAGATGTATCCTTGTCAAAGAATACCCTGCGATTCATTTGTTCATCGAGAAAAAAATCAACCGGAATAACATATCTGACAGCAACTGGCCGATCTTTTTGCTTCGCCGGAGTAACAAATTTAATCAAGCGGGCAACTCGCAACGCCTCCCGATCCAAATCATCACGCACGCCACGAAGAATCTCATGTTTAACCGTATTACCGGCAGTGTCAACCCAAAATTCAACAGAAACCCGTCCCTCTACGGAATCATGAAGCGCTTCAACAGGATAAGATATATTTGATTGAATAAAGGCTTTTATATCCCCATCGAAACAAGGAGGCTCAGAAACTGCAGTAATTAAGAAGTCTTCCTGTTGAACAGAGATAGTATCTGTTTGTGCAGCAACACAAACAGACTACAACTTAATAATATATTCAACCAGTATTTCATTCTTCTATTCCCGATATTTCAACAAGCCGTTTTCGATCAGGACTGAAAGCATAGATTTTATCTCCAATAGTAAATAAATCAGAGGAAACACGTAAAGTCGCTTTTCTATCTCCATCAGAGTTCAACAAATAAACACCTTTTTTATAATCGACTATTGACAAGTCATCCTGCAGCAACCTGTAAAATCCGATTTCCTCAAAAGAGAATGTTTGCAAACGATTCAAAGATTGATCGACATCAAAGATCTGCCCTTTATCCGTGTAAATAAAATAAGTCGGAGTCCCCAACGTTTCATTGCATTTCTTAAAACCGGAGCTGTTTTTATCTTCCAAATAAAAAGGACGTTTCACCATGCCTATTATTTTGCCATCCGTTTCGATATCCCATCGATACTCCATTACGGAATCCGACTCAAACGGAGCTACCACCATCCGGTCTTCAAACAGTAAAACAGCACGTTCGTTATCCCTGTCAATCCACAAGTCCTCAACCATTTCCTTCTTTTCCGATAAAAAGTGAAAACTGATATTCTTACCTGATTTCCTATCAAAACAGGCAATAAAGGGTTTACCGATCTTAGCCCTCAGATGACTCTTGGCATAAGAATCCGAATGATTCCTTATATTATCACGATATCCATATCCATAATTAACCATATACAAATGATCCCCGTTTAAAAAGAGTACTGAGCGGGATGCTGAGCTTTCAGGAATCGGATATCCCCATTTCATATTTAGTTGCCGGTCCAGGCAAAGAAGTTGTTCCCGGTTTGCTACATAAAGCAAAGAATCATCAAGCAACACATCTGAAACGAGATCAACCACTACGTTATTTCCATAAGGAACAACAACCATTCCTGTTAAAACACCGCTTAAAACGCCTAATGCCCCCAATGCAGCAGTCGCTCTATAGTCATCAACTCCGGTTTTCATCAGAAAACTATTACCTGTTCCATCAGACAAGTTCACAGTATGAAGTCCGTCGGAGACAATCAGCCTCATCGAATCATCCAGCATTAAACTTTCATTCCAACCATACCGATGGCTGATTTCCCGCTTCCATAACATATCACCGGTATTCATATCATAGCCTTGCAATTGTCTGGAAACTCCATTCATTGTACTTCCCTTGTAAGCCAACAAACGATTACCCTGTGTATTCAATGAATAAGGGACCATTTTCTTTCCTTTCCATATCTCTGCTCCGGTCTGCAAATCAAGTAAAAAGTATTTATCCTTTGAAACAAATGACACTCCTTTATCCGTAAGTTTGGCCTCTTGTATAAAATAATTAATAGGACGTTGCCACAAGACTTTTTTATCAGGCAGAGAAATCATCCATATATCTCCGGTGTTCTTGACAGATGTCTCCTTTTTATTCAGATCGCGACCTTGTACCAAGAGCAGCGTCCCTGTAGAATCCGCACTTACAGATTGTATCCAGCAAGGAAAATCAATACATTCTCCTATTATGGCAGTACTGTCCATACGAATTCCAATCGTATCATTAAAAAAACTCTGTGCTTCACCTTTGACGAGATTCAAAGCTGCAACAACCAACAGTAAATACAATTGTCTTATTCCCATCTTAAATTTGATTATTTCCAAGTTTCGTCACTAATACATTAATATATAGAACGGTTATTCCAACAATATATTCCAAAACCTTTCCGGCAGATGAATATTCTCAACCGGGACAGCATCTCTGAATAAAGGTGCTATCTCTTCCGGGCGGAAACCAGCGATACCGCAACCGATTTCCGTTACCAGAAAAGTCAGTTCAGGATGTTCCTTGGCAAAACGGATGAACTCATCCACATAAGGGCGGATTTCTTCCACTCCTCCATGCATCGTGGGAATGCCATACGTTTGTCCCTGTAATCCGACGCCTTGCCCCCAGATTGCGCCCCATTTACGGAAGGCTAAAAGTGCTGCGCCTCCACCGTGAGAGCCTTCCAGGTTACTGCCAAACACAAATATTTCTCCTGGTTCCAGTTCCTGGATCCGATTGTCTGTAATTCGTTTCTGATTGTTTGTCTTCATCTTGTAATATTTAGTTGACAAATATATCCTTAATTATCATATATATATAAAACTCAAACGACGAAGATATATTGTTTTGAATGTAACCTAATGCCCACTGTAGGAAATATCCGAAAACAAGGACAAATGTACGAGTACAGAAATTATCCGAAAAAATCTCACAAAAGATTTGGAAGATTAGTATCTTTGTCTATCAATATTCAAAAATAGATATCCTATGAACGGCAAAATTTATCCTATCGGCATACAGAACTTTGAAAAGATTCGTGAAGACGGGTATTTCTATGTAGATAAGACAGCCTGGATTTACCAACTTGTAAAGACAGGCAGCTACTATTTTTTGAGCCGTCCGCGTCGTTTTGGGAAAAGCCTGCTGATTTCCACGCTTGAAGCCTATTTTCAGGGGAAAAAGGAGCTTTTTGAAGGGCTGGCTATGGAAAAGTTAGAAAAAGACTGGATTAAATATCCGATATTACACATTGATCTGAACACTCAGAAATATGATACACCGGAAAGCCTGGAAGATAAATTGAACGGCGTGTTATACGAATGGGAATGCCTTTACGGCACATCTCCAGCCGAGAAGTCTTTAGCGATGCGCTTTGAAGGAATTATCGAGCGGGCTTGCCGGAAAAAAGGGCAGCGCGTTGTTATTTTAGTTGACGAATATGATAAGCCGATGTTGCAAGCCATTGGCAACGAAGAACTCCAAAAAAGCTTCCGCGAAACGTTGAAATCTTTTTATGGAGCACTGAAAAGTAAAGACGGCTATATTAAGTTCGGGATGCTGACCGGAGTAACCAAATTCGGAAAAGTAAGTGTTTTCAGCGACTTGAATAACTTGGACGATATTTCGATGCGGAAAGAATACATTGAAGTTTGTGGCATAAGCGAGCAGGAGCTCCATGACAATTTAGAACAAGAACTTCATGAATTTGCAAATGCACAAAATATAACATATGAAGAGATTTGCCACAAATTGAAAATGTATTACGACGGCTATCACTTTACATATAATACTGTTGGCATCTACAATCCGTTTAGCCTGTTGAACGCATTTAAATATAAAGAATTCAGTAGTTACTGGTTCGAGACCGGCACACCGACCTATTTGGTAACACTTCTGAGACTGCATCATTACGACCTGGAACAGATGGCACATGAAGAAACCACAGCTGACGTATTAAACAGCATAGATTCAGCCTCAACCAATCCTATCCCTGTCATTTACCAGAGTGGGTATCTGACTATTAAAGGATATGACAATCGTTTTGGGACGTATCGCCTTGGATTTCCGAATCGTGAAGTCGAAGAAGGGTTCATCCGTTTTCTACTTCCTTTTTATGCAAACAACATCGACAGAGTAGAGACCAACTTTGAAATCCAAAAATTCGTTCGGGAAATAGAGGCTGGAGATTATGATTCTTTCTTCCGTCGCCTGAAAAGCTTCTTTGCTGATACACCTTACGAGTTAGCCCGTGATTTGGAGCTCCATTACCAAAACGTACTTTTCATTATATTCAAACTGGTTGGTTTCTATGTTAAGGCAGAATATCATACCAGTGAAGGACGCATCGACCTGGTTTTGCAAACCGATGAGTTTATTTACATCATGGAATTTAAACTGAACGGCACAGCAGAAGAGGCTTTACAGCAAATCAACGACAAACATTACACACAACCATTTGAAACCGACAAACGCAAACTATTTAAGATCGGAGTAAACTTCAGCGCAAAAAGCCGGAATATAGAAAAATGGATTGTTGAATAGTTACATCTCCAACAGAATCTTCCGGAACCTTTCCTGATAAACTCATCCACATAGGGGCGGATTTCTTCTACTCCGCCGTGTATCGTGGGAATGCCATACGTTTGTCCCTGTAATCCTGCGCCTTATTAATAACAGCAATAAAAATTGCAAGATATTTGAATCACGTGCAAAAAATCTCACAAAAGATTTGGAAGATTAAAATCTTTCCGTACCTTTGTCATATAACAATAGTACAATGTTTGTATAATATAATATAGGAATTTATGATTAAGTTTGTATTAGATTATTCCAGCGGAGTGCCGGTCTACCGCCAGATTATCGACCAGATTATATTCGGTATAGCATCCGGACAACTTAAATTGGGCGAACAGCTTCCTACGGTCAGAGCGCTTGCCGTAGAGTTAAAAGTAAACCTCAACACGGTATCCAAAGCATATAAAGAACTGGAGATTAAAGACATTTTAGAGACTCAACAAGGAACCGGAACTTTTATCAACAAGACGGAAAACGTGATGCCGGAAAAGGAAAGGAATGATAAACTGAAAGAAATTTGCATACAGTTTTCTTCCGTTGCACACAGTTACGGCTTCAGCCTAAATGAAGTCATACGAGAACTAAAGAATATAGGAACTTCTAAAAAATAAAGATTATGACAACAAGTGTAATTAACAAGGGGCGGTTCAATCCCATTTCCCTTTCCGTGTTGCTGATATTGCTTTGCGTATCGGTTGTGTTGTATGTTTTGCACATCATAAACATTCCGATGCTGGTGCTTCTGGTTATCTTTTCCGGATTACTGGCTTCCGCCATCTGCATTGCCGACCAATGGGAACGTGCTGTGGTGTTGCGTATGGGAAAATACAAAGGGTTAAAAGGCCCCGGTCCTTTTATGATCATCCCGATCATCGACACAGTCTCGGGTTATATCGACCAGCGGGTGCGGGTAAGTTCTTTCAAGGCGGAGCAGACGCTTACCAAAGATACGGTGCCGGTCAATGTGGATGCAGTCGTGTACTGGACGGTTTGGGATGCCGAAAAAGCAGCCTTGGAAGTGCAGGAATACCAGAAAGCCATCGAACACATCGCCCAAACCGGTTTAAGAGATACGATCGGCAAACATGAGCTGTCGACTCTCTTGCAGGAGCGCGATAAAATCGCCGAAGACCTGCAACAAGTTTTAGACCATAACACAAGCCCTTGGGGCATCACCTGTCAAACCGTCGGCATCAACGACATCGCCATCCCGCAGGCTCTGGCCGACGCCATGAGTAAAGAAGCGCAGGCCGAGCGTGAAAGAAGAGCGCGTGTCATCTTGGGAACGGCCGAAACGGAGATTGCCGAAAAGTTCGAGCTGGCAAGCCGGAAGTACACCAATAATCCTGTCGCCTTGCATCTGAGAGGTATGAATATGTTATTTGAGGGCCTGAAAGAAAAAGGCTCTATGGTCATCGTTCCCAGTTCGGCACTCGATTCTATGAACCTGGGCGCTATGGGAGGCTTGGTTTCGTTAGCGAAGAGCGGCGAAACACCGGTCTGAGAACAACCGGATAACAACAACTATTAATTCACTTTAAATCACATCGGATATGAAAACAATTGCGCAAAACTTCCTGAGTGTGCTGGGATTGAGCATTGCCTTTGTGGCCTTTATGCTTATCATGATACAAGTGAATTATGACCTGGGGTTCGATTCCTGCCAGAAGAATGCCGGGTCGATATTCCGTTTGGATATCGAACAGGGCGGAAGCGCAAAAGCAATCGTCTGCCGCCCTTTCGCACGGGCGTTTACCGAATCGTCTCCACATATAAAAGGAGGATGCATCATGTCGGCATGGTCGAACAACTTCCTGCTCTATGTGGAACAAAACGGAAAACAGGTGAACTACGATGAAGATGTCTGGAGCGTTTCGCCCGAAATCATGCAGGTCTTCCATTTCGACATGCTGGAAGGCGACGCACAGTCGTTAGACGAGCCCAACAGCGTTATCATCCCTGAAAGTACAGCCCGGAGACTCTTCGGCAACGAATCGGCGATAAACAAACAACTGCACGTTTACATTCCGCAAATGGCTCCGATGACCGTCAAAGGCGTCTACAAGGATTTTCCCAGCAATTCTTCCCTGAAGAACTCGATGTACGCATCCATGAATCCGAAAGAAAGCTACGACGATTGGGAAAACTGGGGCTATCTGTTTTTCCTCCGCCTCGACGATCCAGCCAATAAAGAAAGTGTCCTGGACAATTTCAGGAAGAACTTCAATGCGAAAGAAATCCTCGAAAGCAACTTGTTCGGAGAAGACAAGGACGCGATCGTCTACCATCTGACCTCTTTGCCGGCTCTCCATTTCCTGACTAACGTGGATTTCGACACGATGCCGAAGGCGAGCCGCCAGACGATATTCGTTCTAATCTCCATCGCCTTTATCATCCTTATCATTGCCGGAATTAATTTTACGAACTTCAGCAGGATAGGACGCCGGATGCGGAACATGCTGATTGGTTTCCAACTCGCGGCCTCTCTCGTGTTAATCGCCGGAGCTTTGTTCATTCACCTGCAAAACTACTATATGCGGCATGCGCCGTTAGGTTATGACAAAAACGAAACTGTTGTCGCTCATTTGAATGTTAAGATCAACAGAAACCGGGAGGCATTCACGAACCGATTGAAAGCATTCGAGGATATAAAAGACGTCACCTATTCCCAATTCCTGCTATCCAGCCAGAAGCAATACATGGGCTACGGGCGCGATTACAATGGGAAACCTATTACTTTCCAATGTATTCCCGTATCATCTTCCTTCCTGAAAGTCATGGGAATAAAAGTAACGGAGGCCGGGATTTCCGCCCGGAAGACGATCAGAAGGAAACAGGTTGCTATCTGTTTAACGAAAAGGCGCGGGCCGAATATGGCCTGAAGTTGAATGAAAAGATAGAAGGGGCAGAAATTATCGGCTTCGTCCCCGACATCAAGTTCGCCTCTTTCCGCCAGGAAGTTGCACCAATGGCTTTTTACGTGTGGGGCAAGTACCAGTGGGGACAGGAAGGCCATTTCTACGACGTCGCCTACGTGAAGTTCAAGGCGGGCAGTGACCTGCGCGCGGGGATGAAACATGTACGCGAATCGTTAGCCGGGTTCGACAACGAATCTTCTTTCGATGTCCGTAGCTACGACGAAGTGCTGCAGCAGACTTACAAGCTGGAGTCGAACTTTGACTCACTGATTACGTTGTCCGGCTTTGCCGCTATCTTCATCTTGATCGCAGGAGTATTCGGAAGAAGACTGGAAGGGCGGAGAAAATAATCCGCATCTCCGGCACTTTTTTCTCCTGTTCTGTCGTATCTTTGTTGCGCAGACAATCGCGTGCAGTACATAAAAATTTACTGGCGGATAGTCTGGAAATAGGAATAAGCAAAATCTATCGAACGAGCAAACAAAGACTACAAATTATGGGGAATAAAATAAATAAGCACCTAATCCTTTCTTTATTGCTTTTTTTCCTGCTGCCGCTTCAGGCGCAGATTCCACGGCTTAGTAAAGATGCGAAGATCAGCCTGCTGACGGTTTCGCCGTCGGATGATGCGGTTTATACGGTTTACGGGCATTCGGCACTCCGGGTGCAGGACGCGGCGCAAAAGATCGATGCGGTGTTCAACTACGGGATATTCTCTTTTGCCAAACCTAATTTCATTTACCGCTTTGCCAAAGGGGAAACGGATTACCGGTTAGGCGTGGAACACTTCCGCGACTTTATGATCGAATATGAGATGCGTGGAAGCGAAGTGACGGAACAGGTGCTGGACCTCGATTCCATCACGAAGAACCAGATCTGGGAGGCCTTGCTCATCAATAGCCGGCCGGAAAACAGAGTCTACCGGTATAATTTCTTTTTCGATAACTGCGCAACCCGTCCGGCAGCGATCGTGGAGGCGAACGTAGAAGGCAAGATCCATTTCCCCGACCCGGGAAGGAAACAGACGTTCCGCGATATGATAAACGATTGCACCCGCAATCATCCCTGGCTGACATTCGGATGCGACCTGGCGCTGGGAAGCCCGACCGACCGCGTCGCTACACCCCGCGAAGAGATGTTCCTGCCGGTCTACCTGAAAGAGGCTTTCGGGAAGGCTACCATCAACGGGGCAGACGGTTCTGTCCGGAATCTGGTCGGCTCGGAACAAATCCTGACGGAAGGGATCACGGACGATACCGACGTGGAGAGCGATCTCTTCACTCCGCTTGTCTGCTGCTGGACGTTTTTCCTGCTTGTGTTAGCGGTCATTTTTATCGAATGGCGCCGGAAAACATATTTCCGCATTGTCGACTGCGTCCTGTTTTTCATGGCGGGAATGGCAGGTGTCGTGATGTTCTTCCTCTGCTTCATTTCAACGCATCCGAGCATCTGGCCGAACTGGTCGATCGTCTGGTTACAACCATTTGATCTGATAGCTGTTATTTTGTTTGCAGTAAAAAAGTTAAGAAAGGCTGCATATTACTATCATTTTATTAACTTTGCGGCGCTTACGCTAATGCTGGCTGGCTGGTATTTCATTCCACAGCACTTAAATACAGCATTCATCCCTTTGGTAATGAGCCTTTGGCTGCGTTCGGGATATGGCGTTTACAGAAAAATATGGAACATCGGGTACGGAAAATACTAACATCGCTCATCGCAATTCTGGCAGCGACCAATATGGAGCTCAACAGAGTACGCCCAAATTGGTTGTATGCATCACGGTTGACCAGTTGCGTGGCGATTACATCGAATACTTCTACAATACATTCGGCGAGCGCGGATTCAAGCGGTTGATGAATGAAGGACTGGTGTATAGCAATATCCGGTTTGAATTTTCCGATATCGACGAGGCCAGCGCCTTTGCCACCCTGTTTACCGGAAGCAACCCGAACTTCAACGGGATCTCCGGGACTAACACATACGATTTCGATAAAGACAGGGAAGTTTCGATCCTGAACGATCCGGATTATCTCGGCAACTATACTAAAGAGCATTATTCCCCCCGCAAACTAATCAGTTCCACCATCGGAGACGAACTGAAAATCGCCTCCAAAGGAAGAAGCGACGTTTACTCCATCGCTCCCAATCCGGAGAGCGCCATCATCTCGGCCGGACATGCGGCCAACGGTGCATTCTGGATGGACGATTACAACGGGAAATGGGCGACAACGACTTACTATAAAGGGCTTCCCTGGTATGTCGACCGCTACAATAACGGGCCGGAATCCTTGTCGGCACGCCTGGAACAGATGGCTTGGACGCCGTCATTGCCGTTGGACAAATTCAATGCTTTCCCGTATGTGCTGGATGAAATTCCTTTCAAATATACATTTAAGGAAAACACAAACGAGTGTTTCTTCAACTTGAAGACCTCACCCTTTATCAATAAGGAGGTCAACCGCTTGGCGCTTCAATTCCTCGAATACGGAGCTTTCGGTACACGTTCTTGTCCGGATATGCTTGCCATCACTTATTATGCCGGCAACTATCGCGGAAACATGAACAAGGAATACACCCGCGAAATACAGGACACTTACTATCAACTGGATAAGGACCTGGAGGAATTGCTGGACAAGATCGACAAGAAGGTCGGGCTCAACAATACGCTGATCGTATTCACCGGTTCCGGCTATTACAAGAGCGAAGAAGAATACCCGGAAGGGATGCAGCTGACAAACGGCGAATTCCACCCGAAACGGTGCGTCGCCCTGCTCAATATGTACTTGATGGCTCTCTACGGCCAGCACACAAACTGGGTAAAAGGTTTCTATAACAACCAGATTTATCTGAATCGCAAAGCGATAGAAGATGCCAAGCTGGAACTGATCACGATACAGGAAAAGGCTGCCGAATTCCTGCGCGAGTTCAGCGGCGTACAGTTCGTTGCAACGGAAAATGTGCTCCGCACGGGCAACTGGAACGAAAAGACTTCCCAATACCTGCACGGTACGCATTTGTCAAACCGTGGCGACCTGATCATCGAGTTGCAACCGGGATGGACCATCAACAACGACGATCCGAAAGCGAAAGTAAAAGTAATACGAAATAATGCAGTGATAACCCCGCTGGTATTTATGGGCAACGGTCTCAAACCGGAGCATATCTACCGTGAAGTAAAAGCCACAGAGGTAGCCCCTACGGTAACCCACGTGCTGAGGATCAGACCGCCAAACGCATCCCTCAGCTTGCCGCTCCGGGAATTGACAATCAAAAAATAAGGATTGAATCATCAGTTCCCCCGGTTTCAAACAATACTATTTTACAAACTAAATAAAAGAATAATAACGTCCGAAGATTAGGAGAATTCTTAATCTTCAATTCAATAATTATATCATGGGATTTAATGAATTTATGACGAAGCTGTTCGGCAACAAGTCGCAGCGTGACCTGAAAGAAATTACCCCGTATGTGGATAAGATCAAGGCCGTATATCCGTCAATCCAAAAGCTCTCGAACGACGAGCTTCGTGCAAAAACAGACGAGATCAAACAACGTATCCAGGACTATGTAGCCGATGAACGCGCCAAAGTGGAAGAACTGCGCAAAGGCATCGACGACAAGGAACTGGAAGAACGTGAAGCGATCTGGGCTGAAGTAGACAAGATCGAAAAAGAAATCACAGAAAAGATGGAAGTCGTACTGGAAGAATCTCTTCCGGAAGTATTCTCCATCATGAAAGATACGGCTCGCCGTTTCACAGAAAACGAAACGATCGAAGTGACGGCAAATGACTTCGACCGCAACCTGGCTACCAAATTCGACTTTGTGGAAATAGACGGCGACAAAGCCTCTACCACAACCATTGGGTTGCCGGCGGTAACGAAATAACCTGGGACATGGTCCACTACGATGTCCAGCTGTTCGGTGGTGTCGTTCTGCATAAAGGTAAGATTGCGGAAATGGCGACCGGTGAAGGTAAAACATTGGTGGCAACCCTGCCAGTATTCCTGAACGCGCTGACACGCAACGGCGTGCATGTCGTAACCGTGAACGACTACCTGTCCAAACGTGACTCGGAATGGATGGGCCCGCTCTATATGTTCCACGGACTTTCCGTTGACTGTATCGACAAACACCAGCCGAACTCCGATGCCCGCCGTGCTGCCTACAATGCAGATATCACATTCGGTACAAACAACGAATTCGGTTTCGACTACCTGCGCGACAATATGGCGATCAGCCCGAACGACCTGGTACAGCGCAAACACAACTATGCGATTGTCGATGAGGTCGACTCCGTATTGATCGATGATGCCCGTACGCCGTTGATCATCTCCGGTCCGATTCCCCGCGGTGAGGAACAGTTGTTCGAACAGTTCCGTCCGAACGTGGAAGTGGTTGTTAATGCACAGAAAGACCTTTGCTCCAAATTCCTGATCGAAGCCAAGAAGAAAATGGCAAGCAGCGACCAGAAAGAGGTGGAAGAAGGTTCCATCCAGCTCTACCGCTCTTTCAAGGGATACCCACGCAACAAGGCACTTATCAAATTTCTGAGCGAACAGGGCGTTAAGGCCCAGATGTTGAAGACGGAAGAATACTTCATGTCTGAAAACATGCGCCATATGCACGAAGCGACAGACGAACTGTACTTCGTGATCGACGAAAAGAACAACAGCATCGAACTGACAGATAAAGGTATCGACCTGCTGACCGGTAACTCGGACGACGCGACATTCTTCGTATTGCCTGATATCACCTCACAGCTTTCCGAACTGGAGCACATCCAGAACGAGGAAGAAAGACAGGCCAAGAAAGACGAACTGCTCGCCAACTATTCTGTCAAGAGCGAACGTGTGCATACGATCAACCAGCTGCTGAAAGCTTACACCTTGTTTGAAAAGGACGACGAATACGTGGTGATGGACAACAAGGTCATGATCGTAGACGAACAGACGGGCCGTATCATGGACGGACGCCGTTACTCGGACGGTCTGCACCAGGCTATCGAAGCCAAGGAACGTGTGAAAGTGGAAGCTGCCACACAGACATTCGCCACGATCACCCTGCAGAACTACTTCCGTATGTATCACAAGCTGTCAGGTATGACCGGTACGGCTGAGACGGAAGCAGGCGAATTCTGGGACATCTATAAACTGGATGTTGTCGTAATCCCGACAAACCGCCCGATCGCCCGTAACGATATGAACGACCGCATCTACAAGACCAAGCGCGAGAAGTATAACGCCGTAATCGAAGAGATCGTGCAGTTGACCGAAGCCGGACGTCCTGTACTGGTCGGTACGACATCCGTCGAAATCTCCGAATTGCTGAGCCGTATGCTTACGATGCGTAAGATCAAACATAGCGTGTTGAACGCCAAGTTGCACCAGAAGGAAGCCGAGATCGTGGCAACAGCCGGACAGACAGCCGCAGTCACCATCGCAACCAATATGGCCGGTCGTGGTACCGACATCAAGCTGTCGCAGGAAGTGAAAGCTGCCGGCGGTTTGGCTATCATCGGTACGGAACGTCACGAAAGCCGCCGTGTAGACCGCCAGTTGCGTGGTCGTGCCGGACGTCAGGGTGACCCGGGTTCTTCTGTATTTTTCGTTTCCTTAGAAGACGACTTGATGCGTCTGTTCGCTTCCGAAAAGATTGCCGGACTGATGGACAAGTTAGGATTCAAGGAAGGCGAAGTGTTGGAGCACAGCATGCTGAGCAAGTCTGTGGAACGTGCACAGAAGAAGGTGGAAGAAAACAACTTCGGTATCCGTAAACGCCTGTTGGAATACGACGACGTGATGAACTCACAACGTAACGTTGTCTACACCCGCCGCCGTCACGCCCTGATGGGAGAACGTATCGGCCTGGACGTGTTGAATACGATTTACGATACTTCCGTTGCAATCGTTGAGCAACATGCGGATGGCGATTACGAAAGCTTCAAGCTGGAACTGTTCAAGACGTTCGCTATGGAATGTCCGTTCACAGAAGAGGAATTCAAGAGCGAAAAAGCTGATAAACTGGCCGACAGACTGTTTGACGAAGCACTGCAACTGTTCAAACGCCGTATGGAACGCATGACACAGGTTGCCAACCCGGTTATCAAACAGGTTTACGAACACCAGGGAGCGATGTATGAAAACATCATGATCCCGATCACAGACGGCAAACGCATGTATAATGTCTCCTGCAACCTGAAAGAAGCATACGAAACAGAAAGCAAAGCCATCACAAAGGCATTCCAGAAATCGATCGTCCTGCATACAATTGACGAAGCCTGGAAAGAACACCTGCGTGAAATGGACGAACTGCGCCACTCGGTACAGAACGCCAGCTACGAAAACAAAGATCCTCTGTTGATCTACAAGCTGGAATCATACAACCTGTTCAAGAACATGTAGATGTGATGAACCGCAAGACAGCAGCCGTCCTGATGCGTGGCCAGATCCCTGTCCGCGAAGAACCGACCGAAGAAGAAAAGCAAGCTATGGCAGCCCGCCAGGCAGCAGCCGAAGAAGCAGCCCGCCAGCGTATCGCCATCCAGAAAGCCGAGGCCGAACGTCATCAGGACATGAGCAAATATCGTGCAGTAAAAACCGATATCTCCGGCAACAACGATCCGGAAGCCCGTGCCCCGCAACAGCCGCGCCAGGAACCGGTTCGCGCCGAAAAACGCGTAGGCCGCAACGATCCTTGCCCTTGCGGAAGCGGTAAGAAATACAAGAACTGTCACGGACAGGGTTTATAATCCTCTCCCTGCTATAAACAAAGGCGGCCCAAAAGGTCGCCTTTGTTGTTTCGAAAAAATAACATTGCCGAAATATCATTTTGTCATATTATTCGTATATTGGAGGCCAATAAACCATTAAATACTAACAATATGATCATCGGAATTCCTAAAGAGATTAAGAACAATGAGAACCGCGTGGCACTTACGCCCGCCGGTGCAAAGGAGTTGGTAACACGAGGACACACCGTGTATGTACAGCATACAGCCGGTGAAAACAGCGGATTTCCGGATGCAGCCTATGAGGCGGCAGGCGCCCAGATCCTTCCCTCTATCGGAGATGTATATAAGATTGCCGAGATGATCGTCAAAGTAAAAGAACCTATCGCAGCCGAGTATCCGCTCGTACGAAAAGGACAATTAGTATTCACCTATTTCCATTTCGCTTCCGACGAGAAACTGACATTAGCCATGATGGAAAGCGGCTCTATCTGCTTAGCATACGAAACGGTCGAGAATCCGGACGGCACGCTTCCGCTGCTGATCCCCATGAGTGAAGTCGCCGGCCGCATGTCCGTACAGGAAGGCGCCCGTTTCCTTGAAAAGCCGCAAGGCGGAAAAGGCATCCTGCTGGGTGGCGTTCCGGGTGTCAAGCCTGCCAAAGTACTGGTGTTAGGCGGCGGCGTGGTCGGACATAACGGGGCTTTGATGGCTGCCGGTATGGGTGCGGATGTCACGATCGCTGATATTTCCCTGCCACGCCTGCGCTATCTGGACGAGATCATGCCGGCCAATGTCAAGACATTATATTCTTCCACCCATAACATCGAACAGGAACTTCCGACAACTGACCTTGTGATCGGTGCCGTGCTAATTCCGGGAGCGAAAGCGCCCCATCTCATAACCCAGGAAATGCTCAAGTTGATGAAGAAAGGCAGTGTGCTGGTAGACGTCGCCATCGACCAGGGCGGCTGCTTCGAGACCTCACACCCGACGACCCATGCCGATCCGATCTTCGAAGTGGATGGGATCGTACATTATTGCGTAGCCAATATTCCGGGGGCCGTTCCGCAGACTTCCACCCTCGCCCTCACCAACGCCACGCTTCCCTACGTCCTGAAGTTGGCAGACAAAGGATGGCGGAAGGCTTGCGAAGAAGACAAAGGGCTGGCGCTCGGTCTTAATATCGTGGAAGGCAACATCGTCTATCCGGCAG
The DNA here is from genome assembly GCF_003477465.1 of Parabacteroides sp. AF48-14. Taxonomy (NCBI): domain Bacteria; kingdom Pseudomonadati; phylum Bacteroidota; class Bacteroidia; order Bacteroidales; family Tannerellaceae; genus Parabacteroides; species Parabacteroides sp. AF48-14. Next base: position 84,281 of record NZ_QUDI01000018.1, on the reverse strand, counting down.
TAGCGGAAGCATTCGAATTGCCTTGCTCCACCGTTCTATAAAATGATACAAACAATATAAAAAACATAGGGGCAGCGAAAACGTTGCCCCTTCATATTCTTTATAAATCTAAAAAAACACAAAAACCTTTTGTCCCTTACATCACACTTACTACCTTAGTCGAATTAATTTTAAAATATACATTTAATCACCATGAAGAAAATTATCTTATTACTGGCTTTTTGCCTGAGCGTAGGCAATTTATTCGCTCAAGACGCGAACGCAGACAAATTGCGTGAAGAAGGAGATGCAGCCATGACTGCTAAAAACTATCCTGAAGTTGTCACCAAGTACAGCGAATTTCTGAAACTAACAAACTATGAAGATGAAAGCCGTATCTTTAACTGCGCCTTTGCTGCCTTTAATGCAAAACAGTTTGACAACGCTATCAAATTCTACGACATGGCCATCCAGAAAGGCTATAAAGTCGACGACGCTTACGTAGGGAAAGCAATGTCTTTGCGTAGCCAGGACAAAGCAGCCGATTTCACAACAACAGTCGAAGCAGGTTTAAAAGTCAACCCGCAAAATACCAATTTGGAGAAATTACTCTACGGTTACTGCATGAAAAAAGGACAGGCAGCCCAGAAAGCCGGCAAGACAGACGAAGCGGAAGAACTGTTCAAAGACGTACTGGTTGTCGGTAACAAGACATATAAAGGCAACGCCTCTACAGCCTCGGCGTAATGTTTTACAATGCAGGTGCTAAAATCCTGACAGATGCCACTCCTATCGCAACATCCGATCCGGACAAATACGCTGCCGAAAAGAAGAAAGCAGACGCCAGATGGCAAAAGCAAAAGGTTACCTGGAGCAGGCAATCGCCTTGAATCCGGCAGATGCCAATTCCAAAAAGATTCTGGATGCTATCAAATGACAAAATAATTCAGAAAACAATAGAACAAAAAAGGCGGATCATTGCGATCCGCCTTTTTTTGTATAAATGCTTGTGCTTCCCGCTACTTAAAGAAGTACCGGAAGATGTCGTTTCCGTTCGCATAAATCAACAAGGCGAACAGGAGGAACATGCCGGTGACCTGCGCATATTCGAGGAACTTGTCGCTCGGCTTGCGGCGGGCAATCACTTCATAGATCAGGAACATCACATGTCCGCCGTCCAATGCCGGGATAGGCAATATGTTCATAAAGGCAAGGATGATGGAAAGGAATGCCGTCCGCATCCAGAATGTCTGCCAATCCCATTCGGCAGGGAACAGGTTTCCGATCGTTCCGAAACCACCTAAGCTGGAAGCGCCTTCTTTCGTAAAGACATATTTCATGTCGCTCACATAGCCTTTCAACGTATTCACGCCCAACATAACGCCGGCGGGGAATGATTCAAGGAAGCTATATTTGCGAGTCACGGTCTGATATATATCAAAATAAGAGAGAGAATAAACGCCTAACTTGCCTGCCGTATCAGTACGCAATGTCAAGGACTGCGGGGCGCCGGCACGGTAAAATCCGACCGTGATATCTTTATCCTTATTCTGCGCCAATATTTCTCCGACTTCATAAAAAGTAGGTGTCATAACACCATTGATCGACACGATACTGTCCTTCGGTTGCAGCCCGGCAATAGCGGCAGGCGAATCATTTCCGGCAAGCTCGCGCACGACCATCGGGAAACGGTAAGCGGCAAAGCCTTGCTTGTCACGCATAAAACGCTGTGCCATATCTTCGGGGATGGGAATGATGGTTTCCACACCGTCGCGCAGAACTGTTACGGTCTGTGCATTGAGCACATGGCGCAAGCAATCTTCACCGAAACGTTCCAGCTCCGTATCGTCAGCCCGCAAAAGGACATCGCCGTCACGAAAGCCTACGTTATGGAAAGTTTCGCTGTAATCCATACCGGCTTTCACGTTCTTCAAAGGCAGGTATGTATCACCCCAGGTAAACAATACCATCGAATAGATAAAGAGAGCCAGCAGGAAATTGAACAATACGCCGGCAATCATAATCATCAACCGTTGCCCGGCTGGTTTGGAGCGGAACTCGTAAGGCTTGGGCGGTTGTGCCATCGCCTCCTTGTCCATGCTCTCGTCTATCATACCGGATATCTTGCAATAACCTCCCAAGGGAAGCCAGCCGACGCCGTATTCCGTTTCACTGTTTTTAGGCTTGAACTTGAATATCGAAAACCAGGGGTCAAAAAAGAGGTAGAACTTCTCTACCCTGACCTTAAAGATACGGGCAAAGATAAAATGCCCGAACTCGTGGACCAGGACCAATATCGATAAGCTCAGAATGAGCTGTAGTGCCTTAACCAAAAATGTTTCCATCTATTATTCTTTAATTTATATATTCTTTAAAACAAACTCGCCGCTATGCGCCGCGCCTCCGCATCTGTCGCCACATAGTCGTCATAGGTGGGGACAGGAATAAAGGTGGCTGTTGCCATTGTTTTTTCGATCACTTCGCTCATCTGCAGGAAGCCGATCTCGTCGCGCAGGAAAGCAGCCACCACCACTTCGTTAGCCGCATTCAGGATACAAGGCATATTCCCGCCTTTCCGGATGGCATCGAAAGCAAACGCAAGGTTGCGAAAACGCTCCATGTCGGGCTCTTCAAAAGTAAGCGTTGCATATTGGCTGAAATCCAGACGGGGCGCTTTACTGTGCAACCGTTTAGGATAAGAGAAGGCATAGCTGATCGGCAGCTTCATATCGGGAATACCCAACTGTGCCATCACTGCGCCGTCCTCGAACTGAACCATCGAATGGATCACGGATTGCGGATGTACAACGACCTGTATCTGTTCCGGAGTCACTCCGAACAGCCATTTCGCCTCGATCATCTCGAAACCCTTATTCATCATGGAAGCCGAATCGATCGTGATCTTGGCGCCCATACTCCAGTTCGGATGTTTCAATGCTTGCGCCTTGGTAACAACAGCCAGTTCTTCCATAGTCTTCGTCCGGAAAGGACCGCCGGAAGCCGTCAGTAATATCTTCTCGACCTGATTCTCCCATTCCCCCGCTAAACACTGGAAAATGGCAGAATGTTCAGAATCGACAGGAAGGATCGGCACCTTATGTTCGACAGCCAACGCTGTGATCAATTCGCCTGCCACGACCAGGGTTTCCTTGTTTGCCAACGCGATCGCCTTGCCTGCTTTGATAGCGGCAATCGTCGGTTTCAGACCGGCATAGCCCACCATAGCCGTCAGGACCATATCGATCGGTTCCGACTGAACCACCTGGGCTATTGCATCCGAACCCGCCCACACTTTGATAGGAAGGTCTTCCAGCGCCTCTTTCAATTCGGGATATTTCTGCTCGTTGGCGATCACCACCACTTCGGGCATATATTTACGTGCCTGGTTGATCAGGAGATCGACCTGATTATTGGCAGTGAGAGCATATACTTCAAAAAGGTCGGGATGTTCGCTGACAACTTCCAGTGCCTGCGTCCCGATAGAACCTGTAGAGCCTAATATGGCCAAGCTTCTTTTCATGCGTATTAAAATGCTATATATTCTTCGGGGTTGACCGGACTGCCTTTATACCACAACTCAAAATGGAGATGAGGGCCTGTCGACAGTTTCCCCGTATTGCCTACCAGAGCGACGGCTTCACCCGCCACAACACGGTCGCCCACCTCTTTCAGCAATAGTTCATTATGTTTATAGATCGATAAAAAACCGTTCTTATGCTGTACCTGTATCACATTCCCACTGTTCGGATCGAAACCGGCAAAGATCACCGTGCCGTCCAACGTTGCCAGCACACTCTCTTTCGGAGCGGCCACCAGATCAACCCCGTAATGGCGGATATTGGCATCATAATGGGCAGAGACAACACCGTTTACCGGCTTGTAGAAGAAGACCCCGTCGGTCGGAACCGGGTTCGGGTCCAGCACAGCCAGGTTATATTTCTCCGCCTCCTCAAACTCTTTTACAAATTTCGTTTCTTCCTTGCTGCGCGGAATCTCATAATCCGGATTGACACGCGCCAGCGAATCGATCTCGCGAATCGAATCGATCGGCATCGTCCCCGACAGGATACCGGCGACATTATTCAGATAAAGAGATTGAATCTGTATCATCCTTTCTAACGAATCGGCACGCAGGCGTTTTGCATGATCTCTTTCCGGACTTCCACATCCAGATAACCCGGCAGGTAGTTTCGTATCGGCGTCTTAATAATGATCAACGATGTGAAAACAATCAGCAGGAAAGCGAACAAGCCCAACATGGCAAACGCGGAAAGCTGCGACAAACGGAACGACCACACTTCCTCCAACGTACTTTCGTTGAAGAAAGACAGCTTATATTTAAACCGGATCCGGTGCCAGAATGATTTTGTGTTTGTTCGTTTTTGCTTACGTGCCATGTGTATTCATCAATTTCATAAATCCAGCAAGCCGTCCGGAATGGACACGACCAGCTTTTTATTCTCGTGATCAGCCGACAAGATCAGCTCTTCGACAGCCGGCAACAGGAGTTCCTCGCCATTATGGTCGATCTGCAGGAGTACATTGAGCGTCGATTCGTCGACATCGGTCACCTCTCCTATCTCGCCATGTACCCCGTCTATGACGGTATAGCCTATAAAGCTGTCCCATGTCATATCTCCGACCAGGTCATCTTCGTCCACCTCATCGAGCGGGTAGAACACTTCGCGGTTGGAAAATTCGCGGGCTGCCTTTTCATCGTCCACATTCTTCAACTTCAGCAAAATGACTGTGTCCGTCTTATAACGGTACTCTTCGATAAAAAAAGGAACCAGGATTCCGTCCATCTCGCAGACGATATACGGATCGTCCGAATCATCGAATACGTCACTGTTCGTCACTAATGCGATCTCCCCTTTTATGCCATGAGGTTTGGCAAACTGTCCTATCTTGAAAACGTCTTCTTTCTTTATCATGACAAGAATGTTTAAAGTCGGGTAATACGCGCCCCGATGCTATTCAACCGTTTGTCAATATTCTGATATCCGCGGTCTATCTGGTCGATGTTATGGATACGGCTGGTCCCTTCGGCGCTCATGGCGGCAATCAGCAGGGCGATACCGGCACGGATATCCGGAGACACCATATTGGAAGCACGCAGTTTGAAGCGGTTTCCCAGACCGATCACAGTTGCCCGGTGCGGATCACAAAGGATAATCTGCGCTCCCATATCGATCAGTTTGTCGACAAAGAAGAGACGGCTCTCGAACATCTTCTGATGGATCAGCACGCTGCCGACCGCCTGTGTCGCTACAACAAGGAAGACACTCAGCAAGTCCGGCGTCAGTCCCGGCCAGGTCGCATCGGCAATTGTCATGATAGAACCGTCGATAAATGTCTCGATCTCGTAAGAATCGTGTGCCGGGATATGGATATCGTCTCCCATCTGTTCGACGGTGATCCCGAGGCGGCGGAATGAATCGGGAATAATTCCCAACATTTCATAGCCTGTATTCTTAATCGTAATGTCGGAACCGGTCATAGCGGCCATTCCGATGAAACTGCCGACCTCGATCATATCCGGCAGGATCGTATGTGTCGTACCGCCCAACGCCTCAACCCCTTCAATCGTCAGCAGATTGGAGCCGACACCCGAAATACGGGCTCCCATGCGGTTCAGCATGGAGGAAAGTTGTTGCAGGTATGGTTCGCAGGCAGCATTATATATCGTTGTTTTTCCTTCCGCCAGCACAGAAGCCATCAGGATATTAGCCGTACCGGTCACAGAAGCTTCGTCGAGCAGCATATACGCACCTTTCAGCTTCTTGGCTTCAATTTCGTATAACTGACGGTCCGGATCATAACCAAAGCTGGCACCTAATTTCTGTATGCCGACAAAATGGGTATCCAGACGGCGACGTCCGATCTTATCTCCTCCCGGTTTCGGGAGCAATGCCTTTCCGAAACGGGCGACCAAAGGCCCGACAATCATCACCGAACCGCGAAGGGAACTGCTCTTACGCAGAAACTCGTCCGTTTCGAGGTAATTCAAGTCGACGGCATCCGCCTGAAAAGTATAAGTATCGGCTGCCGGACGCTCCACCTTCACCTGCATCTCACGCAAGAGCTGGATCAGGTTGTTCACATCCAGGATATCGGGGACATTATGAATCGTCACTTTCTCCGGCGTAAGCAGTGTCGCGCAGATCACCTGCAGGGCCTCGTTCTTCGCGCCCTGGGGTACAATCTCACCGGACAGCCGGTAACCGCCTTCTATGACAAATGAACTCATCGGCCTTTACGTGAATAGTTCTTTTTGCTGCCGCCGCTGTTTGTATTGTTGCGTGCGAGGATGTCACGGCTTTCCGCCAGCTTGTGCACCTCTTCGTCCAACACAATCTGTCCTTCCGACAGTTCGTCCAAATCTTTAAATATCTTCCGGTCGTCAACTGACTCCTTATTCCAGGTCAGGAACGACTTCTTCATCTGGGTAGCCAACAATTTGACAAGTTGGTCTTTCTCGGCTCCCGGCTCAAATTCCGTTGCTTTCTGGATCATCTTTTCAAGCGTCTTTCCATAATGACGATACCGGATGCGCTGGTTGTTATACGGCAAACGCGGCGGACGCGAGTAAAGGTCTTCCTTGCGTATGATCTCATACGGATAATCGATATCCAGTTTAAAATCAGCCATGATAGCCAGATGGTCCCACAAAATATGCTTGAAGTCATTTACATCGCGCAAATGGGGAAACATGTTTCCCATGATGTTAATTATAGAATCGGCACAGCGTTTACGTTCTTCCCTATCCTGAATAGCGACACAATAATCTACCATATTCTGTATATTACGTCCGTACTCAGGCATCACTAATTTCTTTTCTTCTGTATTATATTTCATTACAAATTCAGTTTATCCGACAAAGTTACAGATTATAATTGACTTAAGCAAGACGGTCCCGTAACAGGAAATACGGCAGGGGAAGTTTTTATAGTTTTTACAGTTTTCAACTTTCAACTGTAAGCGCTTTCCAAAGCGCATCCTCCGGAACAGGAGCAACAATGCTGACCGGTTCTTTTGAGACAGGATGGATAAATTCGGCGCTGCGGGAATGCAGGCTGATGCCGCCGTCGGGATTGGAACGGGGGAAACCATATTTCAAGTCGCCTTTGATGGGACAGCCCATTTTGGCAAGCTGGCAACGGATCTGATGATGACGGCCGGTTTTCAGGTCTATGGCCAATAGATAATAATTGTCCGAGCGGGCAATTACTTTATAGTGCAGGATTGCTTTCTTGGCATCCGCCCGTTCCGTGTCGTAAGCATAACTCTTGTTTTGCTTCTCATTGCGGACAAGCCAGTTCACCAGTTCGCCTTCTTCCGCCGGCGGACAGTTCTTGACGATCGCCCAATAGGTCTTCTTCACCTCACCCACACGAAACATTTCATTCAGGCGGGAAAGCGCCTTGCTTGTCTTGGCAAACAGAACGACACCGCTGACCGGGCGGTCCAGCCGGTGCGTAACGCCTACAAAGACATTACCGGGTTTACAATACTTCTCTTTCAGCCACGCCTTAAGCATGTCTGCAAGAGGAGTATCACCGGTTTTATCTCCTTGTACAATCTCACGGCAAGTCTTGTTTACCGCAATAATATGATTGTCTTCGTAGATAACTTCCATATATTACATGTTCATGCCACCGTCAACCTGGATCACCTGGCCGGATACGTAAGAAGACATATCGGAAGCCAGGAATGTAGCGATGTTAGCCACATCTTCAGGCGTACCGCCGCGACGCAGAGGGATCTTCTTTGCCCACTCGGCCTTAATCTCTTCCGACAAGGCAGCCGTCATATCTGTCATGATAAAGCCCGGAGCGATTGCGTTGGCACGGATGCCGCGTGAACCTAATTCCTGTGCAACAGACTTAGCCAGACCGATCATACCTGCTTTGGAGGCGGAATAGTTGCTCTGGCCGGCATTACCGTGTACACCGACAACGGATGCCATATTGATAATACTGCCTGAACGCTGTTTCATCATCACCGGAGTACAAGCGTGGATGAAGTTGAAAGCAGACTTCAGATTGACACCGATAACAGCATCCCACTGGCCTTCGCTCATACGCATCATCAGGCCGTCTTTCGTGATACCGGCGTTATTCACCAGAATATCAACACGACCGAAGTCTTTTACCACTTCAGCGACCACGTTATGTGTTTCTTCGAAATTGGCAGCGTTGGAAGCATAACCTTTTGCTTTTACGCCCAATGCTTCAATCTCTTTCTGGGTAGCCAGACCGTTTTCGTCGATCACCAGGTCCGTGAATGCAATGTTTGCGCCTTCGGCTGCGAACTTCAATGCGATAGCTTTGCCGATACCGCGTGCGGCACCGGTAATGATTGCCACTTTTCCTTCTAATAATTTCATATTCATTTCGTTTTTAGATTCAACATTTAATCAGACAGGCTCCTGCCGAATAACCACCGCCGAACACGGTGATAGCCACCAGGTCGCCTTTCTTGAAACTATGGTCGTTCTGAGCATACACCAATGCGGAACTAACAGAACCGGTATTGCCTAATTCTTCAATATTATGCAGGAACTTTTCTTCCGGCAGTTCGAGTTGCTTGGCTATATTGGACATGATACGCATATTAGCCTGATGACCGATGAAGTAAGTCAGGTTGTCCAGTGTATAACCATTCTTCTCTAACAGGAAAAGCACATTCTTCGGCATATAGGTACAAGCCTGGATAAAGACATCACGTCCTTCCGGCATCATGATACCGCCATCGCACGGACGAAGATGCACGGCATCCGGTGCTTTGCCCAGATGGCCGAGTCCTTGCGTAAAGACTTCCACCACTTCCGGGTCTGTATCCGACACACGTTCCTTTGAAATAAAGAAAGCTGCTGCCGCATCGCCCCAGAGGTGACCGGCTTTCGGGTCCGTTTCATTATAATAAGCAGAGTTCTTGTCCGCAGAAAGAATCAATGCTTTTGTTGCTTTTCCCATAGCGAAATATCCCTCCACTACTTCCAGCGCATTCAAGAAAGAAGAACAGGCGGAAGAAAGATAGAGTGCTTTTGCGTTCTCGATATTAAATTCGTGCTGGACAAGATGGGCAGCAGTCGCTACCGTATCATAAGGGGAATAAGAGGCTGATATAATCAAGTCTACTTCCGTGATGTCATACGGTAATTTGGGAAGGGCATTGCGGACAGCATCCATACTCATCGTATTAATATTTTCCTCCGCTTTTGCTTTGGAGCGGGAACGAATTCCTGTACGTTGTTCAATCCACTCGCTTGTCAGCCCGTTTAACTCTAAAAAATGTTGGTTATCTACCCGTTCTTCAGGCACATAAAACCCTGTTGCATTAATAAACATTCCTCAGTATTGTGTTACTTTATCTTTATACCATTGAATATTAAATTCATTACATTATCTCTCCGTTTAATCCGCTGGCTGATGTTGTCTCCCATGATTCCACGTATATACGGTACTTCCAACCCTTTCAGGGCATGATGAAGAACAATTGCCGTAATTTCAGTATCGGGCATATCAAAGATACCTTCTTTCACCCCGGCGTCCAGAATACCGTGTATCATCTCTGTTTCACGGATGTCGAAGTTCTTCCTGATTTTCTCTACACGCCATATATCACGGAAAAAGGTTGCTCTCAGCGTCCCGTTACGGAACACCAGCGCTTTAACAGCATCCAGCCTGGCATAAAGAAACGTCATTAACTTCTCATCTGCCGGAAGGTCTTTCTCAGCCACATCCTGCAGCATCTTGTACAACTGGTCCAACTCGGATTCGACCACTGCCAGATAAATCTCGTTCTTACTCTTAAAGTACGTGTAAAGCGTACGTCTTCCTTTTTTGGATGCCTGTGCAATATCGTTCATTGTCGTATTATCCACCCCCATGCGGGCAAACAATTGTCTGGCCACATCCACCAACATCTCACGTGTTTTAGAAACTGTCATCGGCATTTGTATTGCACATTTTGATTAAAACTGTGCGCAAAAGTACCGGAAAAATTATTAACTACCAAAAACATGTTTACATTTTATCCAAACAAACCTTTATAATAGAGATATGGACCAATCCTTTTATAATAAGACAGAACTTATGCAGACAAAGCCTTCCCGGAGATTACTTCCAGACCAAAACGAAAGAAAATACCCGGAAAGTTTGTTTTATTAAAAATAATCCGTACCTTTGCACTCGCAATCAGGAAATGATCGCAACTATATCGCGGAGTGGAGCAGTGGTAGCTCGTTGGGCTCATAACCCAAAGGTCGTAAGTTCGAGTCTTGCCTCCGCAACAATAAAAGCCTTCGGTTCTTTTGAACCGGAGGCTTTCTTATTACCACCTAACTATGCTCCTCTTTTGCATGTCACAACTGTATTCTTTCCATGTCACAACTGTCTTCCTTCTATGTTACAGCTGGATTTCTTTTGTTTCACAGCTGTAACATGAATAGCAGGCAGGTATGGAGGGGCCACACATTCCGCATCATTCATTCTATCTGCCGGGTTGTTCCTTCCTCTACGGCACAAACATACACATGAAGTCCGGTTTGAACTCTCTGGCACGTTTGTTGTTATTTTATATATGTATTGAAACAAAGAAAAAGCAGACTTAACAACATATATAAATATGGCCTATATAGATTATTACAAGATTTTAGGAGTGGACAAGAGCGCTTCGCCGGAAGATGTCAAAAAGGCATACAAGAAGCTGGCGCGGAAATACCATCCCGATCTGAACCCGAATGATCCGGATGCACACCGCAAGTTTCAGGAAATAAATGAAGCCAACGAGGTGTTGAGCGACCCGGAGAAACGTAAGAAATACGACCAGTACGGAGAGAACTGGAAACATGCCGACGAGTTTGAAGCCCAGCAACAACAATACCGCCAATATCAGAGCCAGAGCGGACAGGGCGGCGGCACTTACTGGAGCACATCAGGCGACGGCAGCGAGTTCTCCGACTTCTTCGAGCAAATGTTCGGAGGCATGGGCGGCAGAAGCAGCTACAGCAGCAGAGGCAGCCATGGCTTCCGTGGTCAGGACTATACGACAGAATTGCAGGTTTCCCTGACAGAGGCAGCCAAGACACACAAGCAGATTATTACGGTAAACGGCAAGAACCTGCGTATCACGATCCCGGCCGGTATTACAAACGGACAGACCATCAAACTGAAAGGCCAGGGCGGTCCGGGTGTGAACGGCGGACCGGCAGGCGACCTGTACATCATATTCCACATTCCCGAAGACAGCCGGTTCAAGCGGGTGGGCGACGACCTTTACATCACCGCTCCGTTAAACCTCTACACGGCGATCCTCGGCGGGGAACAGATTGTAGAGACAATGGACGGAAAAGTAAAACTCAAAGTAAACCCGGGAACCCAAAACAACAGCAAGGTACGGTTGAAAGGAAAAGGATTCCCCGTTTACAAAGAGGACGGAAAGTTTGGCGACCTGATAGTCACCTACTCTATCGATATCCCGACTAACCTGACGGACAAGCAGAAAGAGCTGTTCCGCGAGATACAGAGTCTTAATTAAAAAAACAAGATTGTTATGCAAACAGATTTAATCATAGTCAGTGAATACTGCCAGATATGCCATATCGAACCGTCATTCCTTTACATGCTGGAAAAGGGCGGACTGATAGAGATCGACACCGTAGAAGGAGAAAGCTACCTGCCTGCATCCCAACTGTACGATGTGGAACGATACACCCGTATGTACTACGACCTGTCCATCAATGTGGAAGGAATAGACGCCATCCATCATCTGTTGGACCGGATCAAGTCCATGCAGCAGGAAATTAATCATCTGAAGAGCAAACTGAGGTTATACGAAACGGGTAATCATGAATCGATTGCAGATTTATAAACTGTCAAATTGCTGTTTCATAGGCTCCAGTAGACTGGGTACAAGAATATATTACAAACTATTTGTAAATAAATTTGGTTTGTAAGAATATTTTTGTACCTTTGCACTCGCAATCAGGAATGATCGCAACTATATCGCGGAGTGGAGCAGTGGTAGCTCGTTGGGCTCATAACCCAAAGGTCGTAAGTTCGAGTCTTGCCTCCGCAACCAGTAAAAGAGAATCAAGCAATTGGTTCTCTTTTTTTATTTACCTTTGCCGCCAAATAAGAAACAATCATGGAACAGATAGAATTAATCCTGAGCCGTCACGGCGAAACGGAAGAAAACAAACAGCACATCATGCAAGGCCAGCTACCCGGCCACCTGTCGGAACTGGGCAAGCAGCAGGCCGAGGCATTGGCCGAAAAGCTGAATAACGAAGAGTTAGATGTGATCGTATGCAGTGATCTGGCACGCAGCTACGACACGGCGATGGCTGTCGCACGCAAGAAAGGATTACAACCGGTAGCCACTCCCCTGCTCCGGGAAATGGATTGGGGCGTCTATACCGGAAAAGTGGCGGACGAAATGGATTTCACCACGTTGCCGGAAAGTGTGGAGACAATCGAAGCGATGTATAAGAGGGCCGGAGAGTTTATCGATTTCCTGAAAAAAGAGTTCCCGGGAAAACGGATTCTGGCAATCGGGCACGGCGGTTTCAATCGCGCCATCGTAGTACGACTGGAAAACCGGGCTCCTGAACAGATGCTTGAATTGCCGATCATGAAGAATACGGCATGTATGCGTTTCACGCTGCCGTAATCTTCCGACGGGTATTTTATTTTAACGGATCGTAATCGTACAATCTTCCAGACTGTCGATGATAGCAAGGCTTTCAACACGCGCTTGCGCCTCGTTCAGCACATCGCGTCCATGCTGGAACGCCTTTTCTATAATAAAGCCCATTCCTTCCAACTTGGCACCGGACTGTTTCACCAGGTCGAGCACTCCCATTGCAGCGTTACCATACGCCAGAAAGTCGTCGATAAAGAGGATACGGTCATCGGGAGTCAGGAAGTTATTACTGATACAGACTGTATAATCACGGTCCTTCGTAAACGAGTGAACAACGGTAGACAACATATTTTCCATTGTTTTCGGCTTCTTTTTCTTGATGAAGACAACAGGCAGATGCATAATGTATCCGACCATGATAGCCGGGGCAATACCGCTTGCTTCTATTGTCACGATCTTATTGATATCAGCATCCCGGAAACGATAAATAAATTCTTCAGCCACCTTATAAAGCAGCATAGGGTCCATCTGGTGGTTAATAAAACTGTCGACCTTCAGGATGCCTCCCGGATAGCATCTGCCGTCCTGCAAAATACGTTGTTTAAGTAATTCCATTTTATTCTGTTTTATCTTCTTTTACTCGTATCAATACATTTGCAACAATAGCTGCAAGTCCTCCGGTCGTAATGCCGGAAGAGAAAATGCCCTTAATGGCTTGAGGCGCCGTGTTCAGGATATCCGGCATCATCTCCACGCCTAACCCCAGGGAAAGGCTGACAGCCAATACCAAAGTCGCTTTCCGGTTGATCTCCTGGGAAGCGATAATGCGGATACCGGCAGCCGCAACCGTACCGAACATCAACAAGGTAGCCCCGCCCAACACAGGATCGGGCATCAGCGAAAAGACAACGCCTACGATCGGGAACAGCCCCAGCAACACCAACATACCGGCAATATAATATCCGACATACCGGCTGGCAACACCCGTCAACTGGATAATGCCGTTATTTTGCGCAAATATCGAATTCGGGAAGGAATTAAAGATACCGGCGATAAAGGAATTTACCCCATCTGCCAATACGCCGCCCGACACTCTTTTCAAATAACTGTCTCCTTCTATCGATTTCCCCGAAATCATAGAGTTTGCCGTAACATCACCCGTAGCCTCAATCGCTGTAATCAGATAGACCAGGCCGATTGCCACGAAAGCCGAGATATTCAGGTCCAGCCCATACTTGAACGGCATCGGGATATTGAATCCCATCAGGCTTTGCGAAGAAGCCGCCGCCATGTCGACCATGCCCAGGAAATAAGCCAACGCATACCCGATACATAATCCAAGCACAATAGAACTCATCCGGAGATATTTGTTCTTGCAACGGTTAAAGAACAACACGCTCAACAATACAGCCGCCGCCACTCCTATATTCCGGATACTTCCGAACGTACCATTATCCATCGCACCATATCCGCCGCCGCACGAAACAACTCCTACTTTAATCAGGCTCAATCCGATCAGCAACACCACGATGCCGGACACCAGCGGCGTAATAATAGAACGCATATACTTAAATGTACGGCTGATCACCATCTCGATCGGAGCAGCAGCAATGCAAGCCCCGAATATAAGAGGCAACCCGCCTGCCAACCCGGCAGAGATAATCGGTCCGATAAAAGAAAAGCTCGTCCCCTGGATACAAAGCAACTTTGCTCCGACCGGTCCGATCCGGCGGCATTGGACAAAGGTGGAAATCCCGGATGCAAACAGGGCCATCGAGACCAGGAAACCGGTCGTTTCCAAATCTAACTTTAAAGCTCCGGCAATAATAAGCGGCGGAGTGATAATCGCCACAAAAATAGCCAGCAGATGCTGCAACGCCGCAAACAGAGCTTCCTTAAAAGGGGGACGGTCGTCTATGCCGTAGATAAGATCGGAGTTAAGATTCATACTTGTATTTGTTTGTCTTTTATAAATTCAGTTTCTGGAGTGTTTCACCTTTCGCATTCAGCACACTGAGCGTCATCTCTTTCCCTTTTTTCTGTAAAACCATAACCGTCGCCCCGTCCATTCGGTAGCCGCCACCGACTACAACCGGATAATTATTGCCGACAGTTCCCTTGGGATGATAGGCAAAACGGTGTGTATGTGCATTGATGCTCACAGCAAACGGAGCCTTTTCCAAAATAGCTCCCCATTCGTCCCGGCAAGGATTATAACTGTCATACGCTTCTCCCTTCCCATAAACAGGAATATGATGGATCAATACACGTTTGGACGCTTTCTTAAATGCGCCGGAAGCCAATTCTTCCTTCAAGAACCCCGCCTGTGCTTTGCGCAGCTCCGAAAAATCGTTCAAACCGTAATAAACCCAATGCGTATCCGGCTTATCTTCGCCACAGTCCAGCATCACGATACGGGTATCTCCCCAATTGAATGCGCCGTATGTTTTATCGCCTACATAATCGAAAAGGCTGCGCAATCCGATTGAATAGGCATTCCGTATCTCATGGTTTCCACGGATATAGAAGACAGGCACTTTACTGGCGCCGACGGTTTCGTTCAATTCACTCAGGAAGCGGGTCGCTTCGTCGTGATCGGCAGGGTCGTCGATACAGTCGCCGTTGAAAATAACGAAATCGTAGTCCAAGCCTTTCACCTGCTTATAAAGGGCCTGCAAAGTTTCCGAATGTTTATGCAGGTCGTTAAAGATAATAGCTGTAAAATCAGTATCGGTGGAGGCAGGCAATGTAAAGCTGTAGAAATCGGATACGGCCGTCTCGCCGAATACTTTTTTATAAGCCTGGTACACCATGATTTCCCGGGAGCAAATACGGTAATAATAGGTCTTGCCCGGCTCGAGGTTATCCAACCGGATCTTGTTTTGCAGGTCATTGCAAATGGCCTGTCCATCAACAATAGTACGGGCCTTCTGCAAATGTTCCTTGTCTGTTCCATATTCCACCCAGCTATAAGTCGGAACGGTTGTTTGCCACATCACAGTAATGCCGTTTCCAACCGGATTCTGCAAATAAGGTTCCGTACGGAATATCTTGGCTGCGGGCTGCACAAAAATGATATCGGTTACGACAGGACGATGGTCAGAAGCTGCCGGTTCATCCAATACGCGGGTTGAAATACGGGTAAAAGCGGTTGTATCTTTTGCGTAAGTTGCGATATAATCAAGCGTTTCATCCGGTTTATCGGCAGGGAAAGTCAGCTTCTTCGGGTCGGTCAGGATCACAAAATCCTTTTGCAGTTGCCGGATAAATTCCGAATCGGGATGTGCATTCATGTCACCGGCTATGAAGAAAGGTTTGTTTGCGGAAGCGGCCATCTGCTTTATAATCGGAAGTGAAAGCATCCGGTCTTCCTCTGTCAGCGACAAATGCGTACAGCAATAAATATATCTTTCAAATTCCACGACAAGCAGTGCGCGGGCTTCTTCTCTTCCGGGAAGCGGCAGGTAACGATGACTGAGCGGCTTTTCTTTGCTCAACATACCGATGCCATACTTTCCGCCGTCATAATCGATAGCCGGCGCATAGACATAATGCATTAACGTCAGCCCGGCCAATTCACGCAAGACGTCTTTTCCTCCGCTTCGTCCTGTCACGCTATCGATTTCCTGTACGGCAACCAGATCCGGACAAGCCTTATTGATTGCATCCGCCGTACGCTGGAAATTGGCGGCATCATCCATTCCCCGGCCATTACGAATGTTATAACTCATGATGCGCAAGGTATTGTTCTCGCGCTCGCTTTTATTTCTCGAGTAAACTTTTCCCGCAGGCAACAGCAACATAATTGCCATTGCCAACCAAACGGCCTGTCTCATTTTATCTGCATTTTGTGATTAGTTGCGGACAAATGTACAAACTTTCGGTCGGTTCACAATGGCAGTTACTAAAAAGCAGGCAAGCTTTCCAACAGCTCCGGGCTAAAAAAATTCCCTGCCCATGAAATTTTCATTCCATGGGCAGGGAATTTCTATTTCATGGGCAGGGAACTGTTACTGACAGATTATGCGAAACGATATCCAACGTCTGTATTATGTCATCAATATCTGCCTCTGTCGTATCCCAGGAAGTGACCAGGCGGGCTTCATTCGTTTCTTCATTCCACATATAGAAGAAATATTTTTCCTGCAACTTCTTCAGCGGTTCCGCCGGAATCGTAAAGAAAAGCTGGTTGGATTCAATCTTCTGGGTAAACCGAATCTGCGGGTATTTTTTCAGGGCTTCCGCCAGACGATACGCGCTATTATTCGCTTTCCGTGCATTTTCCAGCCACAGGTTGTTTTCCAGATAAGGGATAAACTGGCAGGAAAGATAGCGCAACTTGGAGGCCAACTGGGCAGATTGTTTTCTGAAATACTGCAAGTTTTCAGTTATTTCCGGACGGAAAGAGACAACAGCCTCGCCCATCATCATACCGTTTTTAGTCCCGCCGAAACTCAGAATATCCACTCCGGCATCGACAGTCACCTCTTTCATCGAGCAGTTCAGGTAAGCGCAGGCATTTGCCAGACGCGCCCCGTCCATATGCAGATACATATTATAAGAATGCAGCAGATCGGCAATTGCTTTTACCTCTTCAACCGTATAGATCGTACCTAATTCGGACACTTGCGAAATATAAACCGCTTTCGGTTGCGAATGATGGCAAACGCCGAAATTATGCAAGCGAGGCTTGATCAGTTCCGGCGTAAGTTTACCGTCCGGAGTCGGAATCGTAACGACTGCACAACCGGTCATACGGGCAGGAGCGCCACATTCATCCACATTGATATGGGCTGTCTCTGCACACAAAATACTATTGAACGGACGAGTGACGGCTTGCAAAGCCACCGAATTTGCACCGGTTCCGTTAAAAACAAAAAAAGGCGATGCAGCCTCACCAAACACTTCTTTTATCTTAGCAGTAGCCGCTGCTGTCCAGGGATCGTCGCCATATCCTACCGCATGATTATCGTTCGCTTTTATAATTGCATCCATAACCAAAGGATGCACACCCGAATTGTTGTCACTTGCAAAACTTCTCATTTCTTTTACATTTTGCGCCAAAAGTAATAAAAATAAACGGGAGCACCCATCGGATACTCCCGTTTATTTTTTCACATATTTATTTTAAACTTCACCTCAACTTTGATGGAAATCCTTCAGGATTTTCTGTAATTCCTGGCGGGCAAAGAAAATGCGGCTCTTAACCGTTCCCAGAGGAACACAAAGCTTTTCAGCGATCTCATTATATTTATAGCCACTCAAAAACATGGAGAACGGAACTTTCAGCTCGTCATTCAAGCCATTAATTGCTTTTGTTATTTCTTTTATTTGATAAGCGCCATCAGGAGAATCAAAACCCGAGTCGTTCACTACATCTAAATTATACAAGTCAACCCCCTGGTCAACAACGGTCTGTGTACGTACGATTTTATGGTAGTTATTTATGAAGATATTACGCATTACGGTCAAGACCCATCCTTTGAAATTAATATTGTCTACAAACTTTTCCTGATTGTCTAAAACCTTCAGCGTTGTGTCTTGCATCAAATCTTGGGCGTCATCCCTATTTGCAGTGAGCATCAATGCAAAATTCATCATGTTTTCTTGCATGCTCAATAATTTTTTCTGAAATTGCAACGCATTCATATTATTACTTTTTTATAAGGTTTAATACCGGTTTAGTATTATCCTTCAGCATTGAAGGACATCACAAATGTATGAATAATATTTTAAAAACAATGCGGTTTGAGAATTATTAATATTAAAAACCGTAACTTAATATATTTATAGCAAACGGCCTTGAATATGAGCAGTATTTACAAGTTTTCTAACGATTAAAATGTAAAATTCACAACATGTATGTTACAATTTCAAACTACATGTAAAAGAGATGGAGAATAATATAAAATGAAGAAAAAATTAGGACTTTTTTGTGGATTCGTTTTTGCAATGATTGCACAATTTATATCGGCTGACAATGTCTCGCATCCGTTGGTGTACAAAATCGATATAAAAAAAGAAATCAGCAATACCACCCGCCTGTATCTTAGCAACGGTTTGGCTGAAGCCAACGCATTGAGGGCGGATGCCGTCCTGATCCATATGAACACTTACGGAGGGCAAGTGGATGCAGCCGACTCCATGCGTACGGCAATCTTATACAGCCCGATTCCCGTTTATGTCTTTATCGACAACAATGCAGCCTCTGCCGGAGCGTTGATCTCTATTGCCTGTAAAAAAATATACATGCGGAAAGGGGCCAATATTGGAGCCGCCACTGTTGTAAATCAAACCGGAGCCGCCATGCCGGACAAATATCAGTCTTACATGCGGTCTATGATACGGTCCACAGCCGAAGCGCATGGACAGGACACGATCATCCAGAAAAACGATACCATCTACAAATGGAAACGGGACCCGTTGATTGCCGAAGCAATGGTAGACGAGCGGGTTGCCATCCCCAATCTGATCGATACGGGGAAAGTCCTGACCTTTACCGCACAGGAAGCCCAGAAATGGGGATACTGCGACGGCATAGCCGAAACACCGGACGAAGTGATCACGCAATACTTAGGTTATAAAGACTATCAAATGAAAAGCTATACGCCAAGCTGGTATGACGACCTGAAAGGCTTCCTTATGAATCCTATCTTCCAGTCTATTCTTATCATTATTATAATAGGCGGCATCTATTTCGAGATGCAGACACCCGGCCTGGGCTTCCCTTCCGCGGCAGCCCTTTTGGCTGCGATCTTGTATTTCGCTCCTTTATATCTTGACGGATTAGCGGCCAACTGGGAGATTCTGATCTTTATTATAGGCGTACTACTGATTGCGGCGGAGATATTTATCATTCCCGGATTCGGAGTGGCCGGAATAAGCGGGATTGTTTTGGTAGTCGGAGGACTCATCATGGCACTACTGAACAATACGAACTTTAATTTTGAAGAAGTCAGCGGAAAAGAGTTCGGTGAAGCGACATTGACTGTTCTGGTCGGGCTTGTAGCCGGATTTATCCTGATGATCTGGCTATCCAATAAGATCGGCCACCGGGGCATGTTCCGGAAAGTGGCATTGAATGCAGATTTGGAAGATGCAATTTCCTCACCCGATCTATCTCCGTTGATCGGAAAGGAAGGAATAGCGGCAACCGTATTGCGCCCTTCCGGCAAAGTGTTGATCGATGGAGAGTTCTACGATGGCGTGTCTGATTCCGGCTTTATCGAGAAAGGACGCAGGGTAAAAGTGGTCCGCTTTGAAAATGCGCAGGTTTATGTGGAAAATATCATCCCGTAAACCGGCTGTCTCAAAAGGCGAATTTTATGCGGGAACACGCTGATACAGGATGTGCTTGTCTATTACAATATATTGCAAAGCATTGATCGCCAGGAGGTCGCTTATTATGTTTTTGGCAGTGTAATAGTTTATTCGCCCGATCCGGCAAAATTGGCTGATATTGATATGGGAATGCTCATCCAGATAGGCAAACAGGCGTTCCACCGGTTTGCTTATCTTCAGTAAAGTGCCATCGGGCTTATGCTTTTTCTGCCAGGCAAGCACTAACACTTCGTTTGCCAATATATTTTCGTCCGCCACCCGTATATATGCCTTGAACTTATCGTCTTTATCCGGGGCTGTATGCGGTTTATCGGGACTGGGCGCAATATAGACTTCCAGGACAGTCTTGCCGTTCACCTCCCAGCGGGTCGCCTCGAAAGGGACTTCCGGACGGGTGTACATCTTGGAGGCGGCTTCTATCATATAATATTCTTCTTCGCTCCTGACACCCGATATATTTCCGTTATCCTTCACACCGATCAGCAGCCGTCCGCCGTCAGTATTGGCAAAAGCACTTAACGTACGCGCAATCTTCTTACTGTCGCTTACCTCGAACTTGAAATCGAGTTGCTGATGCTCCCCCTGTTCAATCAACGCTTCTATCGGATGTATCTTCTTCATTTTGGCAATTCATTTGACCGGCAAAATTAAAATAAATACATAACTTTGCCAACGGAAAAAGAATGAAAGCATGTCGCAAATACCATCTCTCATATCAGATCTTGCCGTCATACTAATTTCAGCAGGATTAGTGACCTTGCTTTTCAAAAGATTGAAGCAACCGGTCGTACTCGGATATATTGTAGCCGGCATTCTTGCCGGTCCGGCCATTACACAAATACCAACCGTCACAAACGTCGAAAGCATCCGTATCTGGGCGGATATAGGTGTTATATTCCTTCTGTTTGCTTTAGGGCTCGACTTCAGTTTCAAAAAACTGATGAAAGTCGGCGGGACAGCTGTGATCGGGGCTATAACCATCGTAATCGGCATGATGACGCTCGGCTATACTACAGGATTATCCTTAGGCTGGGGGCATATGAACAGCCTTTTCCTCGGCGGAATGCTCTCGATGTCGTCCACTACAATTATTTTCAAGGCATTCGACGATATGGGGCTGCGTAACCAACGGTTTGCAGGAGTCGTTTTCGGCATCCTGGTTGTTGAAGACCTGTTTGCCGTATTGCTGATGGTTTTACTTTCCACGTTGGCTGTCAGCAAGCATGTGGAAGGTATGGAGCTGCTGAACAGCGTCATCAAGTTAGGCGTTTTCCTGCTATTCTGTTTCGTTATCGGCATCTACCTGATCCCGTCTTTCCTGAAGAAAGCCCGGACATTCCTGAATGACGAGACTTTGCTAATCGTCAGCTTAGGATTATGTCTCGGAATGGTTATCATTGCGACAAAAGCGGGATTCTCTTCCGCATTGGGCGCATTCGTCATGGGCTCCATATTGGCTGAAACGATCGAAGCGGAACATATCGAACATCTTATCAAACCTGTAAAGGACCTTTTCGGTGCCATCTTTTTCGTATCTGTCGGAATGCTGATAGACCCGGCATTACTGTGGGAGTACAAAATACCGATCCTGATCCTGACTTTAGTTGTCATGGTCGGGCAGATATTATTTGCCAGTTTTGGCGTATTGCTGTCCGGGCAACCGGTCAAAATAGCGATACATTCCGGTTTCTCGCTCGCACAAATAGGCGAATTTGCCTTTATCATCGCCTCATTGGGGTTAACGTTAGGTGTGACCGATAACTTTCTATATCCCATTGTTGTAGCAGTTTCGGTCATAACCACTTTCTTTACTCCTTATATGATCCGCATGGCGGAACCGGCTTGCCGGATTGCCGACCGGATCATCCCCAAATCATGGATGAAATTCCTCGAACGGTATTCATCCGGTTCCAACACCATACACCAGAAAAGTGCCTGGAATAAGTTGTTGAAAGCACTGACCCGGATAGTCGGCACCTATACGGCCGTCACCCTTGTCCTGATCTTTATCTGGCTGCAATTCGTTGCGCCTTTCATCATGAAAGAAATA
This sequence comes from Parabacteroides sp. AF48-14, assembly GCF_003477465.1. NCBI lineage: Bacteria > Pseudomonadati > Bacteroidota > Bacteroidia > Bacteroidales > Tannerellaceae > Parabacteroides > Parabacteroides sp. AF48-14. The sequence goes on along the minus strand of NZ_QUDI01000018.1, from coordinate 62,260 downwards.
TCCGGCCTGCGGGGAGCTATTATTTCTCTTGTTCTGATCTTACTGTTAATCGCACCGATGCTACGCGCCATCATGATGAAAAAGAACCATTCGGCCGAGTTCCAACAACTATGGCTGGATAGCAAATATAACCGGGGGCCGCTGGTTTCGCTGATCATACTGCGTATCATATTATGCATCGGCCTGGTTATGTTGCCCGTTACCCGGTTGTTGAATGCTGCAGTCGGCATTTTACTTGCAATCGCTGCGACAGTCATTGTTATTGTCATTTTGTCCAAACGGCTGAAAAGGCAATCGATCCTGATGGAGCGGCATTTCTTCAGTAACCTGACAGCCCGGGAACTGGAATACGAGCGGAAAGCGCCGATCAACCAACGATTCGCCAACCACCTGTTGGAACGTGATCTCCATTTAGCCGATTTCGAAGTCAGACAGAACTCACCCAGTATGGGAAAAACATTGAAAGAGCTCAATTTCCGCCAGAAATGCAACGTCAACATCGTTACAATCATACGGGGAGAAAAAAGAATCAATATCCCCGGCGGGGAAGAACGCCTCTATCCTTTCGACAAACTGGTTGTAGTCGGTGCGGACGATGACCTGGAGCACTTCCGCCAATACCTGGTGGAACGGTATAAAACAGCCCAGACCAGCAAGAAAGAGACGAAGGAAGTCAATATGGAACAATTCACCATTGCCGAAGGATCACGCCTGATCGGCCGTACCATCCTGGAATCCGGCATACGGGATAAAGCTACCTGCCTCGTCATCGGTATCGAACGGGGAGAAACATCCATCAAAAACCCGTCTCCTACAACAGTATTCGAAGAAGGGGACATTGTATGGATTGTCGGGGAACACGACAAGGTGCTCAGGTTGAGTGAAGGGAAAACGGTTGGAAATAGTTGAAAATTAAAAGTTAATAGATACACAATTCATAATTCGTAAACATGAAATTTATAGGAATAATACCGGCACGCTACGCTTCCACCCGCTTTCCGGGAAAGCCGCTCGCTGACATGGCAGGGAAACCGATGATCCAGCGGGTATATGAACAGGTCCAGGGAGTTCTCGACGCCGTTTGCGTCGCAACAGACGACAGCCGTATAGAAGCAGCCGTCCAATCGTTCGGAGGAAATGTCGTTATGACATCAGAGCTCCACAAAAGCGGCACAGACCGCTGTTATGAAGCCTATTGCAAAATAGGCAACGGTTATGACGTGGTTGTCAACATACAGGGCGACGAACCTTTCATCCAACCGGAACAAATCGAGACTTTAAAGGCTTGTTTCACGGACGACAGCATTCAGATCGCCACTTTGGTAAAGCCTTTTCGCCCGGACGATGACTTCGAGACTACATTATTCAACGCCAACTCGCCGAAAGTAGTTCTGAATAAGAATAGCGAAGCCATGTACTTCAGCCGCTCGATCATTCCTTATATGAGAGGCAAGAACTATACCGAATGGCTGCCGAATCATACCTATTACAAACATATCGGATTGTATGCTTACCGGGCGACGACATTAAACGAGATCACCCATCTGCCCCAATCCCCGCTGGAACTGGCCGAAAGCTCGAACAACTACGCTGGCTGGAAAACGGGTATAAGATAAAAGTCGGTATCACCCAGCAAGAAACGATCGGTATCGACACGCCGGAAGATATGAAAAAGGCGTTAGTATTCCTCAAAAATCAGCATACGTATAAATAATGGAGCCCAGCAGAGCCAGCAAAACACAAGTCATAACCGTTACTGGCACAACACGACACGGCATCTCCCGGAACCGTTTCATCTGCAAAAGCAGTAAGCTGAAACAAAACAATATGGGAGGGAAGAAAGCCGGTAACCCGTTATGCGGATACAAATAAGCCTGTTCTTGTGTCAATGAATAAAAATGCCCCATCCAAACGGGCACGATGCTTCCCGCTACCAAGAGCAGGCACCAGTACAACCAGCGCTTGGGCTCTTTGCATGTCTCATAAAAAAGGACCAACAACACAAAAATATTAAGTCTGTTACCGGCCAGAAAATAGATGACAGGCAATGCCAATAAACCGGCCAGCATACTCAACCACTTATTCTTTATATAAGTATATCTCCAAAAAATGAAAAGTGCCACTATCGTAGACAAAATGGAATGCAACAAATAGCCGGGATGGCAATAGGTTCCCCATTCCAGCACAATCGGCAGGAAAGCATATAAAGGTGCCATCTCTCCTACACGAAAACGTTTCAGGACAGAAATCAATATCCACCATTCAAGAAGCAAAACAAATGTGACCAGGGCAGGAGCGCCGGACAATCCCACAATCGAAATCAAGGCGTTTCCGGCATAACAAACGAACCATGCCGGCTTGTTCAGATAAGAAAGGAAGGTACTCATTGTAAACAAATCATCGACTTGTTCTTTCCGGAAAAGATCAGCAGAACATGCAAACCGGAAAAAGACGAAACATATCACAGCAAATATAACAACTGCAATACTTTGCAAAAGGACTTCTCTTTTAGCCATCTAGCCATCAGTGATAAATTTATACCCTATAAACAACCCAATACACCACAAAACTAAGATCTATATAAGCCCTAATCATCCATAGACAGCTCAACTCACTGACTTATTGATAGACATCACAAATATACAAACATTTCATAACGGTGCAAATCCCGACTCCTATTTATTTTCAAAGCATAACAGAAAAAATGCATCCTTTCCGCACACAAGAAAAAAAGGATATTTCAAAAGCAGTATTCTAAAATACAGACTTTTGAAACATCCTTTTGATGTCTACAGCAACAAATTAAAATGCTGTTTTATTATCTCTTTCTCTGTTGTTTCTGCCTATCCAACTGGGCCTGTTGTGCCTTCTGTGCTTCTTCCAGACGCTTCATAAAACCGGACTTCTTCATCGGCTTCTTCTTGTTCGCCTCCAGCTTAGCCAGTAATTTATCTTCGTTAATCGTATAACGGAAGATAACCGTCTGCAGGATCGTGATCAAAGTCGAAATGAAGTAGTAGTAAGTCAGACCGGATGCATACTGGTTGAAGAACACCAACATCATCACCGGCATCATATACATCATGGCCTTCATGCCCGGCATCTGCTGCTGGCCCGTATTGGTCTGATCCATATTGAACTTCGTATAAATGATGTTCGTAATGGTCATCAGCATACAGAACAAACTGATATGATTACCGAAATACGGCGTAATAATAGGAATATAGGTGTTCCAGCTTACAATCGCATCATAGGTAGACAAATCGTGCGCCCAAAGGAAACTCTGGTGGCGCAATTCGATCGCCGACGGGAAGAACATAAACAGGGCCACCAGAATCGGCATCTGTAACAGCATCGGGATACATCCCGCCATCGGGCTTGCACCGGCACGGCTATACAGCTCCATCGTTGCCCGCTGCCGTTCCACAGCCTTATCCTGCCCCGGATACTTCGCATTGAGCTCTTCCACCTGAGGACGCAACACGCGCATCTTGGCAGACGACATATAAGACTTATACGTCAACGGGAACAAAATCAATTTCACGATAACCGTCAACAGGAAGATCAACAAACCGTAACTATGGATAAACTGTCCGAGGAAGTTAAACAACGGAATAACGAAATACTGGTTCACCCAACGGAAAATACCCCATCCTAACGGGACGATCTTTTCCAGATCCAACTGGTCTGCCTTTTCGACACCTTTGTCAAACGATTTCAGCAATGAGAACTGGTTAGGACCGAAGTAGAAACGCAGGTCTGTCGCTTCATTCCCTTTCAAGTCGAAAGGCACGGAGGTCGTTGTCTTATACTCTTTCAGGAAAGGGCCATCGGCAGGAAGCATCTTCGAATCGATCGTCGTCGACTCGAAACCTTCATTCCCGGCAATCAGGATAGAAGAGAAATACATATCCTTATAAGCGACCCATTTCAAACGGTTGGACAGTTGTTTGCTGTCATTCTTCGTCTCACTCAGGTACTCGACATCATCCGCCACAAATTTATAATACACCGTTGCATAACGATCTTCAAACTTACGCCCTTTCTCCTGCTGGGTTATCTTCTGCTGCCACAGCAGGTCCAAAGCTGTCGTACTTGGCGCCAAGACACCGTTCAGGCCGGTTCCCTTGATAGAGAACTGTAACATATAATCGTCCGGCTTCAATGTATAGATGAAGTCCAGATGGCTTCCTTCGCCTGTGTTCAGGCGCATGGTCACACTGTTGGGATCAGATCCCTTCACCGGAGTAAAATAGAGGTCACCGGTATTTACGACACGGTTAGTGGCTGTCACCAAGGTGAAATCGAACTTCGAATCTTTCGCATCGAATAACACCAAAGGTTCATCCTTATAATTATCATACTCTTTCAGGCGAACGTAACCGACACGTCCTCCCTTATTCTCCAAACGGACTTCAATCAGCTCGTTTTCCAAAACAGTGGAACCGTCCTCTCCTACCATCGCATCGGCAAAAACTCCGAAACTACCCTGCAGACGTGCCACCCGTACAGAATCGGGCACATCCGCCAGTTCGTCGTCCGCCTTTGTTTCCTTATTCAATTCTTTCTGCTGCTCCAACTGCTTTGCATACTCTACCTGTGCTATCGAATCCTGCATCCGGCGCTGTGCTTCCATCTGCTCCGGTGTAGGTTTGTTCAACCAGGTAAATACAATTAAGACAACTCCAATAAGCAGAAAACCTATTATCGTGTTTTTATCCATCTACAAATTTATTTTTTATTCTCAACTGCAGCCTTTACAAAGCTAACGAAAAGAGGGTTAGGATTGACAACTGTACTGTTATATTCGGGATGGAACTGAACGCCCACAAACCATTTCAGAGACGGGATTTCGACCACTTCCACCAGATTCGATTCCGGATTTTCACCGACACACATCATACCGGCAGCTTCAAACTGATCACGGTATTCGCTATTAAATTCAAAACGATGGCGGTGGCGCTCCTGGATATGTTCTTTTCCATATGCTTCATAAGCCTTGGAACCTTTCTTCAAAATACAGTCATAAGCACCCAAACGCATGGAACCACCCATGTTGGTCACATTCTTCTGCTCTTCCATCAGGTCGATCACCTTATGCGGCGTGTTCGGCTCCATTTCGGTGGAGTTCGCGTCATCCAGTCCCATGACATCACGGGCAAACTCGATCACCATACACTGCATACCCAGACAGATACCTAAGCAAGGCACATCGTTTTCGCGGGCATATTTCAAAGCGGCAAACTTGCCTTCGATACCACGCTGGCCAAAGCCCGGTGCAATCAGGATACCATCCATGTCTTTCAACAATTCGGCAGCATTGCCCTCGTTCAGTTTTTCAGAATGGAACAGGTGCAGATCCAACTTGCGGTCATTATAAATAGCAGCCTGCAACAAAGATTCGTCAATAGACTTATACGCATCCTGCAACTCCACATATTTACCGACCAGCCCGATCTTCACCGTTTCGGTTGCATCGACTTTCCGTTGCAGGAACTGATGCCAAGCCTTCATTTCCGGCGTCGGTCCGACTTCCAGCCCTACTTTGCGCAGGATCACTTCGTCCATCTTCTGACGCTGCAATACCAACGGTACCTCGTAGATTGTCGGAACGTCGATAGACTGTATAACCGCATCCTGTGCTACGTTGCAAAACAGGGCGACCTTACTCAATATATTACTGTTCAATTCATGCTCGGTACGCAGCACCAGCACATCCGGCTGGATACCTAATTCCTGCAATTGCTTTACGGAATGCTGTGTCGGCTTCGTCTTGTACTCTTTTGCCGCAGCGATGTAAGGCACATAAGTAAGATGTACGCAAATACAATTCTTACCTAACTCCCACTTCAACTGGCGTACGCTTTCAATAAAAGGAAGAGATTCGATATCACCGACAGTACCTCCGATCTCCGTAATCACGAAATCGAACTTATATTTGGAACCTAACAATTTCACGTTGCGTTTGATCTCATCCGTGATATGAGGCACCACCTGAACAGTCTTACCCAGGTAATCCCCTTTCCGTTCCTTGCTGATAACGCTCTGATAGATGCGTCCTGTAGTGATGTTGTTTGCGCGGGTCGTCTGGACATTCAGAAAACGTTCGTAGTGTCCGAGGTCCAAATCCGCTTCATGTCCGTCTACGGTAACATAGCATTCCCCATGTTCGTACGGGTTCAGCGTTCCCGGATCGATATTAATATAGGGGTCAAATTTCTGGATGGTAACCTTGTAACCTCTTGCCTGAAGTAGTTTACCCAAAGATGCGGCAATAATTCCCTTACCTAAAGAAGAGACCACGCCGCCCGTAACGAAGATGTACTTTGTATCTGCCACGATAGTAATATTTTAATTATCTTTTAATTGCACACTCGCATTTCAAAACTGCAAAGTTACATATTTTCATCCACATGGCAAGGGGAAAGATATAGAAGTATTATTCGGAACGTAACCTTTTATAAAGAAACACGCCTGCAGGCAGAAAGGAAATAGAAGATCCGAAGGAAATGGGACTTTTGACAGTCCCTTTCCATTCGGATCCATAAATAATTTAGTCCGTAATTATTTTGATTCTGGTGTTTTGCTGAAAATAGCGTGGATGCGCTTCATGTCGAATTTGGGAGTACGGTCGTAATAATAGATACCGTTTTGCTCCTGTTCTACGTCTGTCAGCTGCGTATAGCAATATCCCCAAATGTCATTTGAAAGAGAAAGGACAGCATCGACCTGGCCTTCCAGGCGTGTGTAGAACTCTTCCAGCGAACGGGGAGGTTCGCCATATCCCCAGGATGTATTCTGGGCGCTTTCCGTCTGTTGTGCGGGATTCCATTTGATACCGCCGAACTCATCCACCAGATAAGGCATATCCTTCCTGTATTCCGGGAAAGCATACTGATCCGTATATTTCAGGCCGTTATAACCGATATTCATCGGCATCAGATGGATTTCCCATTTCGGAGCCTCCATCAATTTGCCGCCGTTGTACAGCTTATCTTTCAACTTGGCTGGGTCCTGTTCGTAGTTGTGGACAGTCCAGATATCCGTTGCTATATGCGTACCACCACTTGCACCGTGGAAAGGACGAGTCGGATCGATCAGTTTCGTCAAGTTGTAGAGGTCATGCATCAGGCGCGGATATTGTACACGGTCCGGCCAAAACTCCTCGTTCGTCGGCGTCCAGATCAGGAGCGAAGGATGATTACGGTCACGCTGCACAATTTCACTCCATTCGGTAATGAAATTACGAGCCGTTTCCGTATCGTTACAATCCATTCCCCAACTGGAAGCTTCCCCCCAAGTCAGATATCCCATCTTATCCGCCCAATAGTAGAAACGTTCTTCAAAAACCTTCTGATGCAGGCGTGCGCCATTGAATCCGGCCTCCATCGACAGTTCGATATCCCGTTTCAATGCCTCGTCACTCGGAGCCGTCCAGATACCGTCAGGATAAAATCCCTGGTCGAGCACCAGACGCTGGTAATAAGGCTTGTTGTTCAGATAAATCTTATTGCCTTCGATATGGACTTTGCGCATACCGGCATATCCTTTTACTTCATCAACAATATTGCCGTTCTTATCCAGCACTTTGTATTCCAAATCGTACAGGAAAGGATTTTCCGGACTCCAGGTTTTCATCTTCTTGACCGGAAGGACAACAGAGGACAAAGAGCTTGCCGAAACCGTCTGGTTGGCCACCACCTTGCCGTTGTCTTTCAATGTCACCTGCAACTTCCCTCCCTGTTCTTTATAGAAACGGGGGCGAACCACCAACTGCTGCTGGTCGATATCCGTCAGAACCTGTACAGACTGCAAACCTTCCGGATGAACGGCTTCCATCCAAACGGTCTGCCAGATACCGGTCGTACGGGTATAGTTACAACCATAAGATGCATATTGCAAATTTTGTTTACCGCCAGCCTGTTTAGCTCCGCGCAGGTCGCTTTCGACGTAAACAACCAAGCTATGCGTCTGGCCCGGTTTAACCAAAGAGGTTATATCGACGGCAAATGAAGAGGTTCCGCCAAAATGCCGGTTAGCCAAAACTCCGTCGATATACACTTCCGATTTATAATACACCGCTCCAAAATTGAGCAGGATATTCTTCTCGTTCCATTCCTGCGGAATCGTAATCGGGCGCTGATACCAGAAATGATTGATAAAATCCGTATATCCTACGCCGGACAATTTACTCTCCGGACAGAAAGGGACAGTTATCTTATCATTAAATCCGTTTGATTTATAGAACTCACGTTCCATCCCGGAACCGCCGAAGTCAAATGAATAAGTCCATTCGCCATTCAGATTTACCCAATCCGCCCGCTCGAACTGCGGGCGCGGATATTCGGGACGGGGCATGGCCCAGACAGAGGCCACGCATAGAAAGAGTGATAAAAAAGCAAGACTGATCCGTTTCATACTTTTATTTCAACTCGTTAATAACTGCCTGGTTTGCTTTCCGTACGGCCGCTTCGTCGATCTTGATCACTTTACGGTCGTATGTCATCAAGCCGTTGACTTCGCCTTCCACATCGGTTGTCTGCGTATAGACAGCAGCCGAGAAACCACGTTTCACATAATCTTTCAGGATATTGGCATACTTCACATATTCGGCTGTCACTTCAGCGCTGTTTTTGAACTGTACATACCCCCAGTTGCGTTTGTCCCACCACAAATGGTTTTCCACCGGAAGACCGATACCGCCATATTCACCGAGCACGTTTACACGCTGCGGATCGAACAGATACATATCGGGAGCCGGATAGTTATGCAAATCCAGGATATCGCCGCAAGAACGATGGTTACCGCCGCTTGCCGGATTCACCAGACGGGAAGGATCGTAAGACGCAGTCCATTCAACCACCTTTTCCGTATCGAACTGCCCCCATGCTTCATTGAAAGGAACCCAGACAACAACAGAAGGATTGGAGACACACAAGTCCATGATCTCTTTCCATTCCTGATAATAATTGGCAACGGATTCGGCCGTACGGTCTTTGTCTGTTCCACCATTGTAAGTATGAGGCGCCCAGCTGTTACCCATGTCACCGCTCGGCATATCCTGCCAAACGAGCATACCTTCCTTATCGCAATGATAATACCAGCGGGCAGGTTCCACTTTCACGTGTTTACGGATCATATTGAAACCCCAGTCTTTTGTCTTCTTGACATCGTACAATAGAGCTTCGTCCGTCGGAGCCGTATAAAGTCCGTCAGGCCACCAGCCTTGATCCAGCGGGCCGTATTGGAAGAGGTCCTGATTGTTCAGCTGCATACGCATGATGCCGTTCGCATCGCGTTTGGAAGATATCTTACGGAAAGCTGTATAGGATTTCACTTCGTCCAGCACTTTGCCGTCTTTTGCCAATGAAACCGTCATATCGTACAGATACGGATTGGACGGGCTCCAAAGTGTCGGGTTCTGGACATTCAGGCGAAGTTCCTTGCCCTGAACACCCTTAGCCGAAGCGACAACCTGGCCTTTATCCAACAGTTTTACAGTCACGATGCCGGAAGGGCAGTTGCAGGAAGTGCCGACTGTTACATTCAATGTATTCGTGTCGATATTAGGAATTGCTTTCACTGAAGTCACATGTGCAGAAGCAACCGGTTCCAACCAGACAGTCTGCCAGATACCTGTCACAGGCGTGTACCAGATACTTTCCGGACGGGATGTTTGCTTTCCACGCGGCTGAAATCCTTTATCGCTCGGGTCCCATACACGGACAACTAATTTCTGGCCGCTCTTGCCGGTCAGATACGGGGTGATATTGAAAGAGAACGGAGTGAAGCCTCCCTGATGAGTGCCAACCAGGATGTCGTTCACAAAAACATCGGCTTTCCAGTCTACTGCACCGAAATTCAAAACAATATCTTTATTTTTCCAGGCAGAAGGAACCGTGAAAGTGCGTTTATACCACAGTTCATTGTTTTCGCCAACTTCTTTCTGAACACCGGAAAGGGAAGATTCGACAGCAAAAGGAACTAATATCTTGCCATCGAAAGCAGCCGGTTCGGCATTACCAACCGGTTTGATGGCATATTCCCACTCACCGTTCAGGTTCTGCCAGTCGCCACGTTCCAACTGGGGACGGGGATATTCGGGAAGGACATTTGCCGGATTCACCTGTTCCGCCCACTGCGTCTTAATCTTATCTCCAACCGGTTTCCATTGGGCCTGTGCGCCCAAAGCCAGTGCCAAAGCACAACATATTAACAACGTCTTTTTCATGATTTACGAATTTATGATTTATGAATTATCTTTCAACTTTCAATTTTCAACTAAAAAAGTGGGTGCTTCCGCCTCCAATGAAGGTGTTGCCCCTTCGACTTCCGGCCAGCCGTCTTTCCAACGGACCTGGTCCATCATCAGGACACGGCCTGTCGGGTTTGCACGGCTCACGGCGTGGTAGAGGATCCAGTCGTTGCCCCGATCGTCTGCGACGATTTCGGAGTTATGGCCGGTTCCGACAAACGCCTCATTGCCATGAATCAATATTTCGTGATGATTTTCCATCATCGGCTGTCCCTGCTTGTCGGTGTACGGGCCAAACAGGTTGTCAGAGCGGCCTACGACTGTGGTATAGGTACTTTTCAATCCCTCACAACAACTCCCTATCGAGGCGAACAGATAATAATAATTGCCTCTTTTGTGGATGTAAGTACCTTCGTAGGCGGTTCCGGCAACCTGCTGTTTGATGGCTCCGTCCCGGATAGACAGGCCGTCGTCCGACAGCTCTATCCCATAGATACCGCGAAAACTACCCCAGAAGAGATACTTTTTCCCGTTATCTTCCATGTAAAATTGGTCTATTGAATTTTGAACTTGAATTGTCTTGCTACGGAACAGCGGTCCATGATCCGTGAACGGCCCTTCCGGTTTGTCGGATGTGGCGACACCGATACCGCAAGTCCATTCGCCTCCCCATACGGACATTGAATAATATAACACATATTGTCCGTTGATATAATTGATATCCGGCGCCCAAAGGCCGCCTTTCGGTTCAAAGGTCGGACGTGTCTCTTCCGTAAAAGCGGTCCCGACTTCTTCCCAGTCCACGAGGTTACGGGAACGGTGGATCGGCGTGTTGCGGATATTCTCGGTGGCATAGACATAGAAATAGCCGTCGGCAGCCTTGATGATCGTCGGATCGGGCAGGCTGTAATCGATGATCGGATTGCGATATGTCCGCTTTGCTTCGGCAACCGGCTGTTCCGTCTGTTGCGGACGGACAGAAGGCTTATACATCTGTTGTTCCAGCATCTTCATAAAATAGCCGCCTACAACGGAACGGGCGCGGAATCCGACGGAACGGCCGTTAGTCGTCTCGTGCCAGTCGCTCAAAGGCATGCGCGTCTCCGTCTCGTTTGCATATTTGTAAACGGGGGAAACCAACCGGCGGAAATCATCCGGATTGTCTGTCAGGCAAGCTGTCCAAACGATCCAATCCGATTTGGTGTAAGTCTTGCGGCTATCGAGCGGAAGCCCGTACGGCTGCTGGACAGTCTGGTAATAGTCCATTTCTTTTTCCGCAATTCCGGCGGGGAATATATTCATTCCGAAAAGTTTGTCCCAGATCAGATTGTACTTCTGGCTCCAGGTGTCGGGCTGGTCGAATGTCAGGCGGTAGTGATCACCGTTGTCCGCCATCATAGTCCATTTCTTCGCCATCTTGCGGGCGGCGGAAATATATTTTTCAGCGGTCTCCTGATCCCCCAGCATACCGGCCAGTTTTCCATATCCGGCGATTCCCATAATCGCTTTGATGGACAGATTCGCATTATGGGCGAAGTGACCGGCAAAGTCGTCGGTGCACAACTGGTTATCGGGATCCAGGCCTTCTTTCAGCAGATAGTTCGCCCAAACGGTCAGCACATCCCAATGCCGGCGGGCATACTCGGCATTTCCTTCGCGCAGGGCGATGGCTGTAGTCAGGATCAGCATATTGCCACTTTCCTCCACCGGCATATCGCTCCGTAGGTTTGTCCGTTCGCCTGCGGATAAGTCCCGACATCGTGTGCGGCAAAGGGCTTGTTCCACTGTCCGCTTTCGCTGTAATAGAAAATCGGGTTCAACATGCCTTTCAGCAGTTCCGGATTATAGAGCAGAAACAGAGGGGCGGACGGATAAGTCACATCCACCGTGCCGATCGAACCGTTGCTGAAATTTTCTTTGGAAAGAAAAAGCAGGTTGCCCTCGGCATCTTCCACCAGTTTATGCGCGGCGATCGCCTGCCGGTAAGCCACGGCACAAAGTTCGGCATATTCTTTTCCTCCCGCCTTTTCCGCATCTTCCATCAAGCGGTTGTCAAAACGGCGGCAACGGTTCATGAGCGAACGATACTGCGCGGAGGCCTCTTCAAAAGCCTGCCGGATATTTTTTTCTCCGTTATGTTTCCAATAAGCCATGCGGTTATCCTTGAAATACTGGATAGCATAGAGGTCGTCATAGCCAACCATCAGGAAACCAGTGGCGGGTGATGCCGATACAGAGCCCGGATCATGGCTGTAAACAAGCTGGTTCCGGTCGCTTATTTTCATTTCGGTCTGCACCTCTGTCGGAGCCGCCAAATAGAAATAGCCCCAATCGATACAGACATCGTCTCCCTTACGCGCCAAGACAGCTTGTTCCACTGTTCCTGTTTTCAGATAAGAAATGCCATTCTCTTCTTCGCCGGTAACCACAACTGCCTGTTCTGCCGAATGAACAGCCAAGGCGGGCGATGCTTCCACGACCACCCGGACTTTATGTTCTTTTCCGTCGGCCGAACGCACTTGCCAGGATATATAATTAACGGGTGTGGACATCCGGTCCGGATCATCCAACAATAAAGGGGCGGTAAAAACAAGATCCAACAATACGGGACCGCATTCAAAGGTATAATAGGTTTGTGTAGGAAGGACATTCACCGACTGCTGGACAGCCGCTGTCGCAAAACGTTCCGGAGCGTTTTCCGCCGGAATTTCTTTTCCCATAAAGCGATAAGCGGTTCCGTCGACTTCGAGAACACCTAACAGGGATTGTTCCTTTCCGGTCCAATGGCGGGTGGCATCTTCATTCAATTTGTCCGCAAACGACCACACACTGGTGTAAGGATCAATTGTAATGAGCGGATAAGAAGGAGCGCGTAAAGCGTTCTTCTTATCCGGCTGAAATAAATCTCCTGAACCGCAGGACACATTCAGTACCCACAGGCAGCAAATCATTAGTATCAGAGCGGTTCTCTTCATTCTTTCTTTATATTTATTAAAACACAACATTTAATATTCACTGACAGCGCAAAGGTAGTTTTCACCCCTCAAAACCCCTTTCAAGCATCAATCATAACCTTTCAAATATCAATCAAAACCCGTTTCCATACTGATTTTTTGCTTACTTTTGCCCTATACTAATAGAGAAACACAACATCTTATGAGATTTCTTCTTATTACGATCCTCGCGCTTCTATCGCTCTTTCCCGTACCGGGCAAGGCTCACGACTTATATTTCCGGCATTATACCAATAAGCAAGGGCTGTCGCACAACACTGTCTATTGCACCCTCCAGGATAAAAAGGGATTCATGTGGTTCGGGACAGATGACGGGCTGAACCGTTTCGACGGCCATAATTTCCGTATCTACCGCTATAACTCATACGACCCGGAGAGCTTGCCGAACGACCGCATCATCAGCCTTTTCGAAGATTCGAAAAACAGGCTGTGGGTGTGTACGAACTCTTATACCTGCTACTACGATTATAAAACGGATTCTTTCCATCCGCTGACATTTTCAGACAGCGACAACGCACCGGAATATTTCCAGCAAATCCGGGAAGACAAGAAAGGGAATCTTTGGCTGATAAGCTACAACCGGATCGCCCGCTATGAAGTATCGGGCGAAAAAAGTCCGCATTTTTACCCTGAAGGAGAACAGATCAATCCGGTGGACATCACGATGACCGAAGAGGGCGAGCCATTGCTGGCCGGACACTACGACCTGTACTTCTACAAACCGGAGACCGATAAATTCGTCCGCATCCCGATCCTGACAGAAAAAGAAAAAGAAAACCCGATCAGCCTCTCCGCGCTCTGCCATGTGCCTGACTGGGGCGTATTGGTGGGAACAGACCGGGCCGGACTCAAGTTTTACGACGAACGCAGCCGGAAAGTGGAAACGATTATCCCGGACATACAAGTGCGGGACATTACGCAATACGGGAAAAACACCTACTGGATCGCTTCCGAATCCGGTATCCACATCTTTAATATGGCAAATCGCAGCATTACGCATCTACAGAAATCGCTGACCAACGAATATACCATTTCCGACAATGCCGTCTACTCGGTGACAAGGGACCGCGAGGGCGGCATGTGGGCTACGACATTCTTCGGAGGGATCAACTATCTGCCTAAAGAATATTTTCCCTTTACCTATTTTATCGGGGGAAAAACACATCCCAAGATGCTGGGCAATGCCGTGCGGGAAATCTGCCCCGACCAGTACGGCAACCTCTGGTTAGGAACCGAAGACAATGGGATCAATCGCTATAACCCGGCAACCGGCGAGATCACGAACTTCTCACGCAGCAATCCTACCCATCCGCTGTCGGCTACCAACATCCACGGCCTGCTTGCCGACGGAAACCAACTGTGGATCGGCACGTTCAATACGGGAATCGACCTGATGGACATCCCGACAGGGAAAATCGTCAAACGATATACGCGTGCCGGTACTCAAAACCGGCTGCCATCGGATTTCGTGCTCTGCTTCTGCAAATTGTCGGACAATGAAATCCTGATCGGGACTTCCGACGGGCTCGTCCTCTTCCAAAAGAAAGAAGGACGTTTTATCCCGTGGGGGACAGAAATACGGTCAATGGTCCGCCAAATCTATAAAGACACAAAAGATGATATCTGGATCGCTACGACAACCGGGGCCTATCGCTATTCGGGCACAGACAAAAAGATCACGCGCTACGAGGCAAGCCGACAGCGTTCCCAGACTATCGGCGATAATAATGTCACTTCCATCTTCGAAGATTCGAAAGGACGTATCTGGGTATCGACCGTCTACGGTTTTTCCCTCTATAACGACCAGTCGGATTCATTCAACCGCATCACGGTGGAGAACGGGCTTCCCAGCAATATCGTACACCGCATTATGGAAGACGAGGAACACTTCTTCTGGATCGCGACAGCCAACGGATTGGTCCGTTTCAATCCGGAAACTTATGTAATGAAGACATTCTCCTACACGGAAGGCTTGCCCGAAACACAGTTCAACTATTGCTCCTCCTACCAAATGCCCGACGGGACCATGTTCATGGGAACTATCAACGGCATGATCGCTTTCAATCCGCGCGATTTCAAGGAAGATCCCTCCTCGCCTCCCCTTTGCATCACCCGTATATTCGTGCGGGACGACCGCATCGGCGCCCCCAAGTATAATGTCAATCGGATCATGGAAAACGGCGAATTGAAACTGCCTTACAACCGCTCGACCTTCACCCTTTCGTACATAGCCCTAAGCTATACTTCACCGGACGCCATCCAGTATGCCTATCAACTGGAAGGCAGCGACAAAGACTGGATTTATATGAACCAGAACAAAGATGTGACCTTTGCCAATCTATCGCCCGGGAAATATATTTTCCGTGTCAAATCGACCAACAGCAGCGGTGTCTGGCAGGACAACGAGACTATGCTCAAAATCACGGTTACGCCGCCATTCTGGGCTACAGGATGGGCACTACTCATCTATTTTCTGATCCTGTGCCTGCTGATCGTGCTTTGGTATAATTACAAAAAGGCAAAGTTAGAAGAGAAACACCGGATCAACCGCGAAATATTCGAAAGCAAAAAGGAGAAAGAGCTCTATAATGCCAAAATACAGTTCTTCACCTTTATCACGCATGAGATACGGACACCGCTGACGCTGATCAAAGCGCCGTTAGAGAAAATCCTCCGCTCCGGAGACGGCACTCCCGCCACCCGGGAAAATCTCGAGATTATCGAGAAAAACACCGGGCGGCTACTGGACCTCAGCAACCAACTGTTGGATTTCCGCAAGACGGAAAGCCGGGGATTCAAACTGAACTATGTCTCGACCGATGTCGTGCTTTGGCTCGAAACCATCCTGCATCCGTTCCGGCCGGCTTTCGAAAAAGAGAACAAGAGCTTCACCGTCAAGCTGCCGGAGATTCCTTTCGAGGCTTGTCTGGACCGGGAAGCGTTTGCCAAGATTGTCAGCAATATGCTCAGCAATGCACTGAAGTATTCGGACAGCAGCATATCGCTCGAACTATTACCGCCGGCAGGCGAAGAACGGATGTTCACGATCCTTGTCACCAATGACGGCCATCTGATTCCCGAAAGTGAAGCAGAAAACATATTCAGCCCATTCTATCGTTTGAAAGAGACAGAAAACCAGCAGGGAAGCGGCATCGGCTTGTCGCTGGCCCACTCCCTGACGGAGTTTCATCGGGGCAGGCTCTTCTACCGGCAAACACCGGACGGACTGAACCAGTTTGTCCTTATGTTACCGGAACAGCAGGAAGACAGCTTCCTGATAAAAACCGATAATGAAAAAGAAAAGCCGGAAATGATCACCTTGCCCGAAACAGGACAGCCGGTTATCCTGATCGTCGAAGACCAGGACGATATGCGCCGTTTCATCGCCCGCGAGCTGGCAGAGACTTATCAGGTGTTGGAAGCTGAAAACGGAAAAGCAGCCCTCGACCTGATTCGCAAGAAAACGGTCAATCTGATTATAAGTGA
The DNA here is from genome assembly GCF_003477465.1 of Parabacteroides sp. AF48-14. Lineage (NCBI taxonomy): Bacteria > Pseudomonadati > Bacteroidota > Bacteroidia > Bacteroidales > Tannerellaceae > Parabacteroides > Parabacteroides sp. AF48-14. The sequence continues at coordinate 45,505 of NZ_QUDI01000018.1, read as the reverse complement.
TGTCATGATGCCGTTGATGGATGGTTTCGAACTCTGCAATGAAGTGAAAAACGATGTCAACATCAGTCATATTCCTTTTATCCTGTTGACTGCCCAACATAACCTGCAATCGCGTCTGAAAGGATTGAACACGGGGGCGGACGCTTATATGGAGAAACCGTTCTCCATCGAGCTGCTGGCGGCCCAAGTCGGCAACCTATTGAAAAGCCGGGAATTGCTGAACAAGACATATCTCGAAAAACCGCTTGCCCCGGTTGCAACGTTAGCTGTCTCACAGGTAGACGATATTTTCCTGCGCAAACTGAACGATTATCTGGAAGAGCACCTCAACAATGAGGCCCTGTCCGTCGAAATGCTTGCCGACACAATGGGCATGAGCACCTCCAGCCTCTATCGCAAGGTAAAAGGTCTGTCCGGCCTCTCCCCCAACGATTTCATCCGGATCGCCCGGTTAAAGAAAGCGATCCTGCTGATGCAAAACGGTGAGAACCGCATCAACGAGATCGCTTTCCAGGTTGGCTTCTCTTCCCCGGCCTACTTCTCCACCTGCTTCCAGAAGCAGTATGGAAAAAGTCCGACGGAGTATATTAAACTGTTAGTCGGTGACAAATAGAATGGTTTATCATTTACAGGTTCAAATATTCTTATAAAGAAGCTATTTCTTCTTCGGTCAGGCCGGTACAATTGATAATGGGGGTGTGTCAAAATGAAGTAAACCCAAAAGTTTTTTGTCTAACTTTTGGGGTTTATTTATGTCAAAACATCACACATTAGAAGAAAAGCAGGAGATTCTCCGACTTCATGAAGCAGGAGTTAGCATGGTTGAGTTGATGACTCGTTCTCATGTAAGCGACCATTATTTATATATTCTTTTTGGCAGATATAAGAAATATGGTCTCTCTGGTTTAGAAAATTATAAGAAAGCAGTTGTAAGCTTCGAATTGAAAGAGCAAATAATCCAAGAGTATGAGGTCGATTGCTTACCTTTGTGGCAGCTCTGCGTGAAGTATGACGTTAGCCATTCGAGTAAGACCGGAACATAGTCTCGACCTGCTGTTAGAGATTAAAGGGATGGCTCGTTCTACCTTCTAACGGTATCGGTCATATAAAGGAACTGTCGGTAAGATTGCCCCCAACATCCTGAACAGGGATTTTAGGGCAGATCGCCCTTACCGTAAGCTTGCCACAGATGTGTCGCAAATATCAATTGGCCAACAGGAAAGTTTCTTATCACCTGTAATAGATATTAACGGAGAAATACTAAGTTATAATATAGCCGATAGAGCGGACTTAGAACAAATAAACAAAATGCTGAATGACCTGTTTGCCATTACCGACAAATGACCAAAAGAGAATCAAATCATATTGCATTCTGATCAAGGATGGCAATATCAACATAAAAATTATCAAGAAGCCTTGACCGAACATGGTATATTACAAAGCATGTCACGAAAGGGAAATTGCCTGGATAACCCTGTTATGGAAAACTTCTTTGGGCTTATGAAGTCAGAACTATTATATAACAAGGAATTTAAAATCCATGAAAGAGTTCAAGAAGGAACTAGAGGCATATATTGATTGGTATAATAATGATAGAATTAAAATGAGGCTTAAGGGAATGAGCCCGGTCATGGAGGCAGCCCGTATGATTATGAAATCCGGGGCAAAGCCTAAGCGGACAATGCTGTTCTGCGCCTTTGCCGGCGAAGAATTCGGGTTGCTCGGTTCTACAGCCTGGGTGAAAGTGAATAAAGATAAGTTAGACAAAATCTCCAACCTCTTCAACCGCGACGGCGGCCCGACACCTCCGGTAGGTATCGACGTGCCGAAGGCGATGTATAAGGATTTCGTCAAGATTTGCGAACCTATCAAGAAAATCCGCCCCGACTATCCGTTCGAAGTAAAAGAAGCCGGTCCTTTCACCAAGCCGACACAACCGGGAGGCACGGATGCTTCCGTCTTTGCAATAGAAGCAGTCCCCACCATCGACTTCAATGAACAGGATATCAAAGGCTATAACTTCAGCTACGGCGAAATCTGGCATACCGAACGCGACACCTACAGCAAGAGCATCCCGGAATACCAGGAACAGGCTGCTACGGTGATGGCGATCGTAACGTTAGGCGTTGCCAACCTGGACCACCTCTTGTCGCGAGAAGGACTATACAAGTAACGCCGGAAGCTGAACTTTTATTCATTCATCTACGGCCTTTTCCCTCCAGATATTCCAGTAACTCAGCAGGACGGTCCGTCTGAATCAGGGAAGCCCCTTGGGAAAGGATCCAACCCCACGATTCGTCCGGTTGGTTCCGGGTGACGGCCCGTTCATCATCATGTCCGGCATTTAATGACGGCCAAAGGGAGTTGATCCATATCTTTGTTTTTCCGGAAGATTTTATCTTCTGTAAAAGCTGTATAACCTCGGGCATTTCGGTCTTGAAGCAACACTCTATGGCCACGGGGGAAATCGCCAAGTATTCGTCTACTATCAGGCTGGCATCCGGACTGTCCAAGCTGATAATAGGCATATAAATTACCCGATTCAGGACATCGCCGTTTTCTTCCTGCACCTTCTTCAACCGGTTGCCGGACTTGATCACGACCTGTTCCGTTGTCCCCGTCTGCTCTGTCAAGGCATATACTTCTTTAAAGAACTCGTAGCCCTTATCGACATTGATCAGTATCTTTCCTTTGCATAAATCTAGCACTTCTTCGAATGTCGGGATTACGTGAGAGGTAAGTTCGCCCGCACTGTCCTTCAAATGGAAGCGCCGTATCTCTTCGAGCGTATAATCAGAAGGCGCACCTTTGCCATCCGTTGTCCGGTCAATGGTTTTATCGTGCATCAATACCAAATGACCGTCTTTAGTCATCTTCAAATCGATTTCAACCATATCCACTCCCATCCGGATGCAATTCTCAAACGCCTGCAACGAGTTTTCGGGCGCATGCCGCCAGTCGCCACGATGAGAAACCACCAACACTTTCTTCGAGGCAGGATCTCTCAACGCCTGGATTAGTGATTGCACACTTTCCTGGGCGGAAAGCGTGCAATGCATGACTAAACAACTAACTATAATAAAAAGTATTCTTTTCATTTGCTTCTTTTCTGTGTCTGATCAATATCCCGGATTCTGATACATTAATTCCGGATTCAACTTATACTCGTCGAAGGGAATCGGGTAATAGATATCCTTCGTACCGAAATTCTTTATATTGGAGATGCCATAATCATCCTGTTTCTTATTATGGATATAAGTAACCAACTCGTTCGCCGTAAAGAAGCGGAGCAAGTCGAACCAGCGATGGTTCTCAAATGCCAGTTCAACCCGGCGTTCATGGAGGATTGCCAGTTTGAGAGTCGGGCATAAGGTCTTATAAGCGGCATTACTTTGCATTGCCGCATAACCCGGCATTCCGGCACGTGCACGCACCTCATCCAGATAACCGATAGCCGCCGTTTCGTTCCCCAGATACATATTGACTTCCGCCAGCATCAGAATAACATCGGCATAACGCATCAATATCCAGTCATTACCACCATATCCCAACGTTCCCGCAGCATCGCTGACATCACGGAATTTCGTGATAAAATAGGACTTCGCAACCGCATCATCCGCATATTTCACCGACCATTCCTTACGAAAATCCGTTTCTTCATACTCCTTTACGATATCCGTATTCACATAATTACCGGCACCGGTCGATTTCTTCTGGGAGTTTATCGTTTCGCCTTTTGCCTGGTTGTTGGCAGCGATGGAGGAGTAATAATCCTTATCCCCCTGTTTGTACACAATCTGGAAAATAATCTCCGGGCAGGTCGACTTCTTGGACACATCAAATACATCTTCGTAGGGTATTTCGCTCAGTGAACCGAACTTACGCATACCATAACACATCTCCAGATAGCTCTTCGCCTGCTGAAGATACGAATCCTTGTTTCCATCGGACAAGGTCGTAGCCATCGTCAGGTAGACCTGTCCTAACAATCCGCTGACAGCGGCTTTACAAGCCCGTCCCTTCCCCGACTCCGGCTGGATATCCGGCAGGTTGCTGTTCAACGCATCTTTCAGGTCCTGCACGATTTGAGCATACACCATTTCTTTCTTTTCACGGAACGTATTGGCATTGATCTCCTCTGTTGTCGTCAGGTAGGTCGTGACCAAAGGCACGTCTCCCCATTTGCGTACCAGATGAAAATAGACCAGGGCGCGAACAAATTTGGCTTCCGCCTTATATCTCGTGCGGACCGCCTCATCTTCAAAGGCTACCTCATCTATATAAGTCAGCAGGAAATTACTGCGGGTTACTGCCGTAAACATCGCCACCCAGTGGTTCTTCAAATAGGTATTACTGGGCAACAAGGAGAAATCGGTAAACTGGAAAGGCTCGCCTGAGCTGGACTGGTTATCCAGACGTCCCATATTGTCCGAACGCTCTTCCGTGAACATGGTACTCCCTTCTCCCAGGCAGTTGTTGCTCCTTAAAGCCAGATAAACGCCATTCAAGGCCCTTTCTGCATCATTTTCCGTCTGGAAATAAGATTCGGCAGCAATCTTGTTCGGGTTTTCCTGTGTCAGGAAACCTTCGCACGAAGAAAAGGATAAAAGCATGGCTGCCAATGCCGTCGATATTATAATATTCTTTTTCATTCTACTTATTTTTTACAATTAAAAAGATAACTGGATACCTGCATTGTAGGCACGTACCAGGGGATATTTACCATAATCCACACCCGGCGTCAGGTTTGAACCGTCATTATAATCCACCTCCGGATTATACCCTCTATATTTTGTAATGGTAAACGGATTATCCACAGCGACATACAAACGGATATTACTAATATACCCATTCGCAAAACGTGCGATGCCGGGAACTGTATAGCCAAGTGTTATATTCGTGCAACGGAAGAACGAACCATCCTGCAGGTAGAACGTAGACAGACGGGTACTGTTGCTCTGCGTACCGCCGCGCGAAGAACGATAGATCCATCCATTGCCGGGGTTTGCCTCATTCCGGTAGCGTTCGGTCACCACTTTATACTGGTTGCCGGAACCTTCCATATTGAAGATATAATAGTCCTGCCCGTCCAACACCTTGTTGCCATAAGAGCCGTTAAACGAAGCTGCCAGGTCAAAATCCTTGTAGCGTCCGCTCAAATTGAAACCATACGTGAACTTCGGATGCGGTGAACCGATCACCTGTTTGTCATCATCATCCACAACCCCGTCTCCGTTCACATCTTCAAAATAAATGTCGCCGGGAGCCAAAGCCGTTGTCTGGGACAAAGAGCGGGCCGGACCTTTCAGGACATAGCCTTCCGGGAAAGATTTGGTAGAACTGTTATAATATTTATCGTCTTCCGCGATATTCGCCATATCCGATTCGCGCACCATGCCGGCCACCTTGAAACCATAAAACATACCGATCGGCTGTCCCTCTTCTGTGATATGTGTCTTATAGGAACGCTCCGCACCATTGGTAATAATCGTATTGCCACCGCCCAAATCCATCACCTTGTTACGGTTTACCGAGATATTGCCGCTTAGCTTCAGCTCATAATCCTTCGGAAGATACGTCCATCCACCTGGATATCGACACCTTGGTTACGGATTTTGGAATCCGGGAGGTTTGTCAACATGGAAGTCGTACCCGAAATGGCGGAAACAGGCTGTTCAAACAGCAGATCACGCGTATAACTCAGGTAGTAGTTTGCAGACAATGACCAGCGGTTATTCATGAAAGACCAGTCGAAACCGGCGTTAAACTGCGAAGTCGACTCCCATCCCAAAGCCTGGTCCTTAAATGCTCCCGGATACATAGCCGAATTGACAGAGCCATTCCCCATCACAACGCCCGTCGGCGAACTCATCACCTGTAAAAAGTTATAGTTCCCGATATCGTTATTTCCGCTCATACCCCAGCTTGCCCTCAACTTCAGAGAAGAAGAACTGCCCAGCCTGTCTTTATAAAAAGATTCGTTCGAGATCGTATAAGCACCGGATACAGACGGGAAATATCCCCAGCGGTTCAAAGGTCCGAAGAGCGAAGATGCATCTCCACGAAAAGAAGCCGTCAGATAATATTTATTGGTAAAGTTGTAATTCAAACGGGCAAAATAGGAAACCATTGTCCAGATAGACTTTAACGTATTGTTAGTCAGCGTCAGATTGCTGGCATCCGCCCCATGACCGGTCACTTCCTTAATATGGTCGTCCTCAAAACCGGTTGCCTTGACTTCCACAATGTCTCTTTCGTTCTGTTGCAACGAATAACCGGCTACGCCACTGAAGTTATGAATATCATTCCAGCTTTTATTATAGCTTAGCGTAAACTCACCCAGGTAATCCCTTACTCCCGTATTTTTGGAAAGGGCATATGCATCGGCCTTAGCTTCGTCCGAGTAAGGGGGATTGGCTCCGCTGCTCAAGCTGGTCGGCTTATAAAATTCATACTTCTCATTATAATTGTACATGGCCAAGTTCGCTTTGAAGAAGAGGTTCTTGACCAATTCGTATGTTCCGAACACATTATACGTATTCCGCATTCCATCCCGGGAAATCTTTGTTTCCGTGGCCAGCGTCACCGGGTTCTCGATCTGCTGCATGCCATACGCACTCGAATAGGAAGCCATTTCATTTTTGACCAAATTGCCGCTGTCATCATAACAACGGAATATAGGAGCGTAAACCAGTGCGCCCAATACAGGTCCCTGGTTAAAGCGGCCTTCCTGGATTTCATGGTTCCAATTCGCCGACATGGAGAAATTCACTCCCAACTTCAACTTCGGGTTTACATCTATATCCAGGTTACTGCGCAAGTTCGCTCTTTTCTGGCCGGTAGACAAGACGATACCTTCCTGGTTCTGGAAACCGCCGCTCACCTGGTAACGGATACTTTCACTACCACCCGAAACAGAAACAGAATGGCGGTGGCTGGGGGCGTTCCTGTACAACTCGTCCTGCCAGTCCGTATCGTATTTCGGATCCAAGATTTCCTGTGTGGCGAAATTATACATGAATTCCGGAATCATGGCAGCACTGTTGCTCGATCCCAGACGTTGGGCACGCACCTCGTTGGTATCGCCGAAATAAGAATCGCTCCATTCCTTACCGGCATTCAGCAACAGGTTCTTATACGCATTGTTATGGCCTTCGACATGAAGCTCGGCAAATTCACGCGCATTCAGCATATCGACCTTCTTTGCCAGCTGGTTGACACTGAACTGGAAATTATAGTCGACACGCGCTTTGCCGGTCTTCCCCCTTTTGGTCGTGATCAAGACAACACCGCCGGCCGCACGGGAACCGTAGATAGCGGCGGAAGCTGCATCTTTCAGCACTTCTATAGACTCGATATCCTCCGGATTTATAACAAGATCTTCATTGGAAGGATAACCGTCAATCACATACAGAGGGTCAGAACTTGCATTAATGGAAGCCGTACCACGCACACGGATCTTCGTTCCGTTGTAAGGGGCACCACTCACCTGCGAAATCTGTACACCGGCCACCTTACCGACCATACTCTGTCCTACGTTCGGTGTTGTCAGGTTCAATTCTCCGGCTTTCAGGCTGGCAACAGCACCGGTCAATTCTGTTTTACGCATGGTCTGATATCCGACCACAACCACTTCATCCAGATTCTGGCTATCTTCTTCCAGCCGGATAGACAGCGTTTCACCTGTCTTTGCCGGCAATTCTTTCGGATTAAAACCGATGTAAGATACGACAATGAGTCCCTGCTTATTCTGCAAAGACAATGTGAACTTACCATCGATATCCGTAACAGTCCCATTAGTCGTTCCTTTCTCGACAACATTCGCTCCAATAATCGGCTCGCCATTCATGTCCGACACAACTCCGCTAACCACAGCGACTTGCTGGCTGACAACCATACGTTCGATCGATCCTTTTGCATCCAGAGGCGAAGCAAACAACGGATGTATGCCGGCAACACCAAAGAACAAAGCAGGCACCGTAAAAGCCAAGTACTTTCTTTTCATCCTTCTCTTTTTTAATTTTACACAGTCTTATTTATTTTTCGCCTGCAAAGAACTTTAAACGATATTGTCAAGGTATAACAAAGGCATTAATTTTATATTTCAGCCAATCGGCAACAAAGCTAAGCGTCAACTATATTTTAATACAATAACCCCCTGTTTCGACTGTTTTTCTATTTCGTCCGAAATCTTGATCGATTTTGGATTGACTCTTTTTATGATTTTAACCTGATCGGATGACAATAGATAAAATGAGGTGCCGAGCCCATTCCAAAAAACGTGCAATTTGATTACCGAAAGGTGGAAACGCCGACAAAGTGATAAAGCTTAACTCCCGGAGAATCGAATATTTGAAAATAAAACGGACGGTGTCCCAAATATCCCAAGGAAATTCAGGTGCTTTTTAGCCCTTATGACCGTCCTAATCTTCGCGAGGTGCCGAGTGTACTACACATTAGCACGGTCGTAATGGCAAAGAGAACGGTCGCAATTGTTGGAAACGCTCAAAAAAGAGGAAAAAGTCCCTTTTTGAGGTCAAAAAAACGGATTAACATTTGTTTAGTTTCGGATGTTTTTCGAACCTGAAAAACACGTTTTTTACAATAAGCCCCCTCGGATAGTTGAAAGTTATAAGGGATCACATTTAAGAAATTGTAAACCTGTAAATGATGATTTAACGGGGTGCGGATCACGGCCTCGTAGGGGCGGTTCGCGAACCGCTACGAGGCTTCCGCGACACACCGCTAAATCATCATTTGTTCTTTTGTTCCTTTGTCCAACATACTCTGTCTAATCATCACTTCCTAATAACTAATCCAAACCTTCCTATCTACTAATCCATACATAATGAGGAATTATCCCACAGGCGGGAGTAAAAAAGAGAGGGCCGATCTTCCACAGACCAGCCCACACGTTATTATAATCAATCTTAAATGAAAAAAACTATTTAGCATAACTTACCGCACGGGTTTCACGGATAACCGTGATCTTAACCTGTCCCGGATAAGTCATTTCATCTTGAATTTTCTTTGCAATTTCATTTGACAGATTTTCGGTATCCTTATCGTCGATCTTGTCAGCTCCCACGATCACGCGGAGTTCACGACCGGCCTGGATAGCATATGTCTTTACGACACCCGGATAAGAGAGTGCTAATTGTTCCAGATCATTCAGACGTTTGATATAAGCCTCTACGATCTCACGACGGGCACCCGGACGGGCTCCTGAGATGGCATCACAAACCTGTACGATCGGAGCCAACAGCGTCTGCATTTCCACTTCATCGTGGTGAGCGCCTACGGCATTGCAGATATCCGGTTTCTCTTTATATTTCTCACAGAGTTTCATACCTAAGATTGCGTGCGGCAATTCCGGTTCATCATCAGGCACCTTACCTATATCGTGCAACAATCCGGCACGTTTTGCTTTCTTCGGGTTCAGTCCTAATTCGGATGCCATTACGGCACAAAGATTGGCTGTTTCGCGTGCATGCTGCAACAGGTTCTGACCGTAAGAAGAGCGGTATTTCATCTTACCGATCATACGGATCAGTTCAGGATGCAAGCCATGGACACCGAGGTCGATCACCGTACGTTTACCGGTTTCCACCACTTCGTCTTCCACCTGCTTTCTTACCTTCGTCACGACTTCTTCGATGCGGGCCGGGTGGATACGTCCGTCCTGTACCAATTGGTGCAGAGCCAGACGGGCAATCTCGCGGCGAACTGGATCGAAGCCGGACAACACGATTGCTTCAGGCGTATCGTCTACCACGATTTCAATACCGGTAGCTGCTTCCAACGCCCGGATATTACGCCCTTCACGACCGATGATACGGCCTTTGATTTCGTCGGATTCGATATGGAATACGGTAATCGAGTTCTCGATCGCCGTTTCGGTAGCAACGCGCTGGATAGACTGGATAACGATCTTTTTCGCTTCCTTGTTGGCTGTCATCTTAGCTTCTTCCATGATCTCGTTAATGAAGGAAGTAGCTTCGGACTTGGCCTCGTCTTTCAATGATTCGATCAAACGTTCTTTTGCTTCTTCGGCAGAAAGTCCGGAAAGGGTTTCCAGATGTTCGATCTCACGCTGGTACAGTTTCTCAAGATCCTGTTTCTTTTTATCAACCAGTTCCAATTGGGCAGCCAGGTTTTCCTTGACGGCATCCATTTCGCTGTTTTTGCGTTGCAGGTCTTCCTGACGCTGGTTCAGGCTCAATTCGCGCTGTTTCAACTTAGCCTCAACCGACTGGATTTTTGAATTACGTGCGGAAACCTGTTTTTCCAGATCCGCTTTCAAATGAAGAAACTTCTCCTTTACTTCAAGGAGCTTCTTCTGCTTCATTACTTCCGACTCCTTTTCAGCTTCGCGTATGACGGCGTCATACCTCGACTTCATAAGGACTCTCATCACGAACCACACAAGCAAGCCCCCAACGATGAAGGTTACCAGTGCTATGATTATGCTCATTCCCATTTTACTTATAGTTTAAATTCTATTATATTATTATATACAAAAAAAGCACTACCCTCACATGGATATACCATGCAAAGCAGTGCGGAAACGCATCTTCTTAATTCTTACAACTATTTATCCTTCAGGTAACTTTCCAGTTCATCGGTCAGTTCCTGTATCTTTTCAGTAAAGGGACTTGTGTCATTCTTTTCCTCCAACTTCACGTTCTCCACCGATAGTTGAAAGGCCACCATGGCTAACAAATCTTTTACATCCACTTCGGAATATTTCTTCCGGTACTGGTCCATCTTCATCCGGATTTGCTTGACAGCCTTACGGGCTTCCTGCTCCTCACTCCGGTCGATTCTGATACCATAACTTTTACCGGCTATCTCTACATGTATAAGAAATTTATCGTCCATCGCCTCTATTCGTTTAATAGTGCAATGCACTTGTCTACTTCCCGCACTAACTTCGATAACCGCATCCTTGCGCTTTTCATTTCTCCTTCGTTTACGGAAACAACCCGCGCCGTCAGCATGTTATCACATTTAGTATTCAACTCTTCGATCGTCTTTATCGCCTGCTGAAGTTCTTCTCCTTTCTGAACCAAAAAACCTTCGAGCTCGCCGATTCTCTGTTTTTGCTTATCGCAAAGCTCCATCAAATCACGAACTCTAACCTCAAATACAGCCAACAATCTTTTATGATCTTCGGTCATTTCACACCAAATTCTACACAAAAGTAAACTTTAGATTTGAATAAAACAACAATCAGTTTGTTTTTTTGACAGAAAACGTCCGGATACACAAAAGGCCGTTCAAACCAAAATCCGAACAGCCCTCCTTCTAATAGTTTCAGTTACGCTCTATTATACCAACGCAACGTACAATTCACCTTCAACTTCTTCGAAAGCTAACTTGCCTTCTTTTGCCAACCAACCAAAAGCAGCATACATATCTTTTTCTGCTTTAATTTTAGTTGCTTTCTTTACTGCCTTAACACTCATTTTACCGCCTTCGTTCAGTGCTGTCCAAACAAGGCCGGCGTTTGTTCCAATCAATTCGATCATGTTTCTTTTTGTTTTGTTAATTCGTTAACGGGGACAAATTTATAGATTAATCCATTAAAACAAAAGGAAATAGATGTTTTTTAGCATAAAAACAGGCGCTTTTTATACTTTGCAAGCATATTTAACACACTTACAGTACTATTATAGTACTATTTCCGTCCGTTTACCGGCCGAAACAAGTTCCATTTCAATGTTTGTAGCTGAAACATATTTGCTTAATAGGCCTGCCGCATACTTTCCGGCATCGATCAAACCGTCCAACCCGGAGTAACCATTCAGAATCATTAACAGGCTTGTGGTGTCTAACCCGATTTTCGTCCGCTCCTCATCGCTGGTCGGTGTTCCGATGCCGCCAATGGCATCGCGATAAACAGGCAATCCGGCAATATTCAGTTCGCCGCGACCGATCCCATGATAAAGTTCGCCTTCCCTTCCGACACCCAGCACCAGCTTACCGCCTTCGATCTTGTCCGCATCAAAACCTCCTATGGAATAACCGCTGCGGATAGAAACAAGATTGATCAGATCGACCAATGTATCGACCTTATAAAGGGGCAACTCGCGAAGAATACGCCTGCGCAAGGCTTCCGCAGAAGGACGGTAACGGTTCGGATCTTTTCCCAGCCGTTTATAGGCCTGGCGCGTAGCCTGAATAGGAAGCCACTTATTGATTTGTTCCAGTTTGACCGTCGCCCGGACAGCCGCTTCTTCTGCCTTGATCTCCCGCCAGAGTTGTTCATCCGGCTCCGAATTCCTGACCTGACAGGCTATCACCAGGACTTGCAGGTCCGGACAAGCGCTGGAAACTTCTTCTGATATTGAAACTTGTATCATAGCACAACTCCTTCATTTACAACATTAACATAAAAAGGCGTTTTGAATGGGCGATTATCCCATAACTTTTTCAACATAACAATAGGATTGATAGCGATTCCTGTTTTTAATTCCAATTCATAGAGGGGCAATGTAACAGCCTCTTCGCTTTCCAGTGAGAGTTTATCTCCATCCATTAAAATCAATAAATCAATATCACTATCCGGGCGAGCGTCACCACGTGCTTCCGAGCCAAACAGAATTGCTTTAGCTGTAGGAGCAACTTCATGCACCACCTTCTTGATTTGTTCCACTACATCCGTTCGTCTCATAACTCTTATGTTTAGTAATTAAATCGGATCAAGCCAACAGTTCCATAAATATACATCCAACAATGTATCACAAAGATAACACAAATCCTTACAGAAAACAACTTTTCTATTTGTTTCAGGCATGAAGGCAAATTCCGGAAAGAATACGTCCGCTTTTGATACCCAGACGGCGGGCGGAGAAGAATTCGTCGTGGTGCGTGTAGGTGCAGATTCCGGCGACTTCGATATTTGCGGCGGCAAGTCCGCAGTCCGATAGCTGCAAACGGTTGGCTTCCCAGAGGTCGATATGGGCTTTACCGGTCGAGGCATTCCGTTTCACGATACGTGACAGATCGAAACCAGCCTCCCGGAACGCTTCCACCACCTCCTCCCCTACTTCAAAGGCATCCTGACCGATAGAAGGTGCGATTCCGGCTTTCATCAAAAGCGGATCGGCATCATATTCCTTCATAAGAAAGCTGACTGTTTTAACCGCAATCTGCCGTACCGTTCCCCGCCAACCGGCATGAACGGCTGCTACGGCTTTTACATCGGGAGCATAAAGCAATACGGGAACACAATCGGCAGTCGAAACCGCGACGCAAACATCCGGCACATTGGTGGCCAAAGCATCTACGCCGTCCAGATAAATCCGCTGTTCATCCAAAGGAAGGGAGAGAAAGAAAGGTTCGATCGAGCGGACCTCCGCGCCATGTACCTGAAAAGGGGCAAAAATCCTTTCGGGAGGGATTCCGATAGCATCCGAAAGAAGCTTCCGGTTCATCCGGACGGCCTCTGGATCGTCTCCGCTATATTCGCCGGGATTAAAGGAAGCATACGCCCCTTCGCTCACACCGCCCCGACGGGTGGTTATAAAATGAGAGATGTTGCAATCCCCGCTTAACCCGGGAAATTGCAACATCTTTACTTTATCATTTTGAAGTATCTTCATCTTCGTCGTCCCAATCTCGTATTCTTCATATTCCTCATCGTCGTCCGGATCGTCCTCTTCAAGAGGAATAATGAAATCGTCATCATCCAGCGCAAGCGAACTGACATCGATATTCTTGTGTACGATACGCTCCACCTCATGGAAAGTCTCCTTGTTCAGTTCCTTCCACAGAAGGTCTTTCAACTCGACAATTCCCATTCCGGCAACCGAAGAAATAAAGACATGCGGAACGCCTTCCGGCAAATCTTCCGACAGGGCCTCGATCAGCTCTTCGTCCAGCATATCGCTTTTCGTGATTGCCAACACACGGCTCTTATCCTGCAAATCGGGGTTATACTTGACCAACTCGCCTAACAGGATTTCGTATTCCTTCTTGATATCGTCCGCATCGGCCGGCACCATGAACAGAAGCAGCGAGTTACGTTCGATATGGCGGAGGAAGCGCAATCCCAATCCTTTACCTTCGCTGGCCCCTTCGATAATACCGGGAATATCGGCCATCACGAACGAACGGTTGTCGCGATAGCTCACGATACCGAGGTTCGGTTCCAGCGTCGTAAACGGATAATTGGCGATTTTCGGTTTAGCCGCCGAAACCACCGACAGCAACGTAGACTTACCCGCGTTCGGGAAACCGACCAGACCGACATCGGCCAGCAACTTCAATTGCATGATCACCATCCGTTCCTGCGCCGGCTCACCGGGCTGCGAATAACGAGGCGCCTGATTGGTCGAAGTCTTAAAGTTCCAGTTACCCAAGCCGCCGCGACCGCCTTTCAACAGCATAACCTGCTGTCCGTCTTCGGTCACGTCACAGATAAACTCGCCCGTATCGGCATCATACACGACAGTTCCGCAAGGAACTTCGATCACACGGTCTTCGCCATCTTTCCCGAAACTGCGCTTGGCACCGCCTCCTTCACCGTTCGTCGCCATAATATGGCGTTCGTATTTCAGGTGCAGGAGCGTCCAGTAGTTCCGGTTCCCACGAAGATACACATGGCCTCCTCGCCCTCCATCGCCTCCGTCGGGACCTCCTTTCGGAATGTATTTCTCGCGGCGAAAGTGAGAAGACCCTCTACCGCCCTTACCTGAACGGCAATAGATCTTTACATAATCTACAAAGTTTGATTCAGCCATAAAAAATAATTATTTAATGTGCGAATATGCCAATGTGCCAATAATGATACTTAAATTGGCATATTGGCACATTGATCAATTTACAAATTATTCACTGCTTCTTTGATACGGCCGAAGATTTCTTCGACGGTACCCATACCTTCGATAGCAACATGTTTGCCTTCGCCAATATAGTAGTCAGCCAGAGGAGCGGTCTGTTTGTGATAAACATCCAGTCTTGACTTGATTGTTTCCAGGTTGTCGTCTGAACGCCCTGATACTTTACCGCGTTCCAGCAGACGTTTGATCAGTTCTTCTTCCTCAACCTGCAAGTTCAACATAACCGATACGTCCGTACCGCGCTTGTTCAACATTTCTTTCAGTGCCTTTGCCTGCGGGATCGTACGGGGGAAACCATCGAAGATAACACCTTTGGAGTTCTCTTTGCTGTCCAGAACTTTTGCCAGCATGTCGACGATCAGTTCATCCGGAACCAACTGTCCTTTTTCGATGTAATCCTTAGCAATCTTGCCCAGTTCAGTTTCGTTCTTCATTTCAGAACGCAAAACATCACCCGTAGAGATATGGTCTACGCCATATTCAGCAATAATCAATTCGCTCTGTGTTCCCTTTCCTGAACCGGGAGCACCAAAAATAACAATGTTCAACATAAAAAGTTTGCTTTTTAATTGACAATTAAGAATGAATAATTGTAATCACCCCCCTATTGCCACCCATTATACATTAATCTAATAACTTTCAATTTTCAACTCTCAACTTTCAATTATCTTATAGATGTTCCGGTAAGCCCTCCCCATCTCGTCATAATCCAGTCCGTAGCCGACAATAAAATCGCCCGGAATCCGGATACCGACATAATCGGGTTTCAAATCACACTTCAACGAATCGGGTTTGAAAAGCATCGTTGCCAGTTTTACATCGGCTGCACCGTCTTTACGGAGCTTGTCCATCACGTATTGCATCGTGAACCCGGTATCGATAATATCCTCAATCAGAATCAAAGTCCTCCCTTTTACATCAGCTTGCACGGGCATGATCTCACGGACAACGCCGGTCGTACTGGTCCCCTTATAGGAAGAATAGCGGGCAAAAGTAATCTCGTACGGTTCGTCCAACTGGCGCATCAGTTCGGCCGTAAACATAAAGGCTCCGTTCAGGATTCCCACAAACAACGGATTCGTACCTTTCACATCGGCCCGGATACGCTCCGCCACCTTTGCAATCGCTTCTTTTATCTCCGCTTCCGGGATAAAGAGTTCAAATTCTTTGTCTTTTAATCGGATCTTATCCATATTCCGTCTGATTTTCGAGGGGACAAATGTACAACTTTTTCGGGTAACTATTACTATTTTTGTACAGATTCGGAGAAGTTCATCCAAGCGGAGAACAACTAATTTGCAAAAAATAATGTTCCCCGGAAAATATATTTTCGTCCCGGTTGTCTGCATAGATAGAGAGCTCTCAGAAAGTAATAAATTAAAACACAGAAATAATACACACGACAAACAACAGGTCTTTCCTGGTTAAATTAAGCCTGAACCTGAATTACGGCAAACAATCCAGCAGCCGTAGAAAACAGATCAACAATATGGATACAGACTCCGGGATCATGCAAGGCGTAAAAAACTGAACAAACACAGGGGCAGGAAGAGGGGAGGCTTATTGTAAAAAACGGATTTTTCAGCATCAAAAAACATCTAAAACAAAACAAATGTTAATCCGTTTTTTTGACCTCAAAAAGGGACTTTTTCCTCTTTTTTGAGCGTTTTCCGCAATTATGACCGTCCTCTTTGCCATTACGACCGTGCTAATGTGTAGTGCACTCGGCACCTCGCGAAGATTAGGACGGTCGTAATGGAGATTTGAACGGTCGTAATTGGAAAGAGGACCGTTTTCAGGGCAAAAAAGCACCTGAATTTCCTTGGGATATTTGGGACGCCGTCCGTTTTATTTTCAAATATTCGATTCTCCGGGAGTTAAGCTTTATCACTTTGTCGGTGTTTCCTGTTTTCGATAATCAAATTGCACGCTTTTTAGAATGATCCCGGCACCTCATTCCGTCCGGTGTCAGCCGGAAGAGGTAAATCCGTGAAAAGAGTCAATCCAAAATCGATCAAGATTTCAGACGAAATAGAAAAACGGCTGAAAAGGGGGTTATTGTCTTTTCTTTAATTACAGGAGATTCTAAATTTGACAAATAAATGATGATTTAACAGGGTGTTTGCTCGTATTTATCGGACGCAGACAGGCGCAGATAATACAGAGAAACGCAGACTTATTTTCTTTTAAAACAATAAATGATCTGCGTTCGTCTGCGTTATCAGCGCCCGTCTGCGTCCAGTAATACAAACGTAGCGTCTTACCGATAGAACCCCTATGCCCTGAACCTCACTCCGCCACCGGGAACGAAGATATACGCAAACGGGCTGCTCCCATCGGGACCAGTGTTATTTCGTCCAGGCGGTCAGATTTAGGAGCGTTTTCGTAAGGTAAAACGCCGCACAGTCCGTATTCATCAACTTTCCATCCCGGTACTAAACGGCCCTGGGCTTTGAACTCCATCGGGACGGATGCCAAGGTGAACGGATTATTATCAGCCGGCCAGTTCTTGCGCTGCAATGTTATGGGAGACTTTACTTTCAAAGCATAATTCCACGCGCTTGCCGGATGAATCTCAAAAGTCGGCCAAGCGGAAGCATCGGCGCCTTCCTGCCATTTGGAATCCCACACAGCCGTTTCGGTACTCGGAACTTGCCTGTATTCTTCATCTATCTTTAACGAGAGCGTAAGCGGGCCGTAATTGACACTGACACTGTTCTTGTTCACCTGCCATTGGCGGACGGAATAGTCCATCGGAAGGTTCAACACAATTTCGTCACCATTATTCCACTCCCGTTCGATACGGGCGTAAGTCCCGGCTTCCAACGTTGCCTGTTGCGGCTTGCCATTAATCAGGATAGAAGCATTCTTACACCAGGAAGGTATGCGGAGATAGAACGGGAAAGAAATTGCTTTGGGTGTCCCGACCGTAAAACGTGTCATTTCTTCAAAAGGATAATTTGTCTGTTCATGCAACGTGATTTCCGTTCCGTCGCCCACCTTCACATTCGCTTTACAAGCGTTATAAAGAACGGCTGCCACTCCGTTATCCGGCGTTGCCAATACCAAATGTTCCATATAATAAGGCCAACCGAAGCCATGATTATGCTGGCAACAACGGCTGCTGAACGGGTTCATTGCCAGGAACGGTCCCCGATTGTCCAAACCCGGATGGTGGTTGCGTGAGTCGCTGACGACCATATTCGGACAAGTCAGATAGCGCAACGCCCGGTAATCCGGCATCAAAGCGGCAGGATAGCTGTTAAAAGCCACATCTTCGCAATTGTCAGCCCAATAAGGATCGCCGCTGATCAGGAGCATAATCTCGTCGGACGCCATCTGCTCCACAAAACCGCAAGTCTCCGTTCCCTGCCGGGGATCGAAGAAACCGATGCGGGCATTCTCGTCCGCTCCGAACATTCCACCCGGGACCTGTCCGAAAGCGCGGCGTATCAGGCTTTGCGCGTTATAGGTGGCATCCAGCATGGCCGAGTCTTTTGTAAACAGGAAATAAGTGGCCGGTTCGCGGAAACACTGGGCGATATTCACATTATGCCAGTTCGGAAGTTGCGTCGACTTCGTCCAGTCAGCCGTATTCCGGTGGATTTTATCGGCCAGCGAAAGAAGGGATTCGTCGCCCGTACGGTTGTACAGCCAGACCACGCTCCAAAGATTATCGCCTCCGCGACTGTTTTCCCAATAACTGGAAAGGAAAGCATCATCCGGAACCGTTTGCAGATAATGGCAATAATTTGCCATGAAATCGATCACCCGGTTATCATTCGTGTATTCAAAATAAGATTGCATGATCCAGAGGACAATCATGTTCGGCCAGAAATCCTGCTTGCCGTTATTCAGATGGACAGGGCCAAAGTTGCCGTCTTCACGCTGGCTTGCCAGGATGGCTTCTATCCAGAACTTTGTTTCCTTGAGCAGCGCCTCGTCTTTCAGCGCATAAGCCATATTTCCATAACCGCGCAGCCAGTAAGGCACTTCTTCCCAGCCCCATTCGCCTCCGTTCTTCAGCCAGGCATTGTCGCCTTTTTGTAACCAGGCGCTGATCTCTCCCAGATGGCCGCAGAGGCCGTTTTTCTGTAATTCGATCTGTTCCCGTATCCAGCCTTCGGGTTCGATGCTTCCGGCAGGCAGCTTGATAAATTGCTGTGGTTGCAAAGGTGACCGGTTACTTACATAATAGTCATTTCGAGATGTTGTGGACAGACGTTCCACCGTCTGTATCTCCTGCGTCTGCTCTCCGGCACACGACGCTAATAGAATTGAGAATAGTAAAATTGTCTTTTTCATGTCTAATCAGAATTATAGGACAAAGGAAAGTAATCCGACAGAAAGACAGGATAAGAAATCAATCAAAAACATTCACGAATCATGCAAAAGGGGGAGAGAATGAAGAAATAAATTTCATGCCCATGAAAATTGAATTACATGGGCATGAAATTTTAGATGGATGGGCATGGAAGATTATTTCCTTAACTGCCGTATTCCATAATACAGCAGGCGAAGCGCAATTGACAATCCATAAAAGCCGCAAGTGATAAGCAGCATCCATAAGGATTGTGTCCAAAGTTCGGACCAACTTGTACCGTATGCAATGATCGCAATGATGTTCATCAGATAAGCAAGCACGATACAAACACAGAAAACCTTAATTTCCGTTTTTTGTCTCTTTACAGTTAATAAGATGTCTTTCATAATCATGCAAAATTTAGATACGGTATTTTATATTCATCCGGGAAAGTAATCACCCGTCCTTCATCTATCGCCTGCAGGCCTAACAAGCCGAGCACAGAAGAATAATAGGCTTCTTCCACCAGGTTCGGGACCGGTTTCCCGGTAATGGCGGACTCACAGAAAGCGGTAACCAACTCGACGGAACCGTCACCTGCAGCGCCGACAGACGACTGTCCGCTGATTGAAGTCACCTTGTCCATAATCAGATGTCCCTTGTTGACCGACGCCGTTTCAGGCACCCAGCTCGGACCGGCAAACGAAACATTGTCGAACATCTTATGTTCGATCTGGTTGATCAGTTGCAGGATACCGGGAGCCGGTTCGGCATCTTCAAAATAATATTTGCCTTTTTCCGGTTCCATCGTTCCCTTGCTGCCTAAGATTTCTTCTTCGAGGCCATAGAACTTATTGGCGATCATCGATTCGTAGGTCATCTTCACGCCGTTCGGGTAATGATAGATCAGGTTGATGCTGTCGTAGACATCGCGGCCGTCTTTCCAATAGACGATATCGCCCATACCGGCCACTTTCTCAGGCAACATTTTCAACGCCCAGTTACCGACTTGCAACTGATGAGTCGCCAACTCGGTCACCAGACCGCATGAGTATTCTTTATATAAACGCCAGTTAATCTTACGCTCCAAATCGGGAGAAGGAACCGGACGGCGCCAGTCGTTATTACGGAACCAATAAGCCCGTATCGAGCCGATTTCGCCCAACAGACCGGCATGAATCATCTCCATCGCCTTCACATATTTAGGATCGTACAAACGTTGCTGGCCGATAAACATCACTTTTCCCGATTCCTTGAATACATTATACATATCCAAGCAATCCGCACAGGTCATCGCCATCGACTTTTCACAGAACGTATGCTTGCCTGCATGCAGGGAATCGATTGTGATATGCGCATGTTCGTATAACGGGGTAGCAATCATGACAGCCTGGACATCTTTGTCTTCCAGCAACTTCCGGTAATCATCATACGTCTTTGCTTTCGGATAAAGCGCGGAAGCCTCTTTCAGATGGGGAGGATAATTATCACATAAGGCAACCACATCGGCATAAGGGATTGTCTTCAAGTTATTCAGGTGGTATTGCCCACGTGAACCTGTACCGATAAAACCGATCCGCACTTTCTCCTTGGCGATCAGCGCTTTGTCGTCAGCACTGCAGGACTGCAACCAGGGAAATGCGGAAAGCAGCGCACCGCCTCCACCGATCATTCCCAGCTCCTTGAAGAAGTCCCGTCGGCTTAAATTGACTGAATTCTCATCATTTTTCATAACTTATATACATGTTTTTCATAAATATCAAATTGCGAGGCAATTTCCGGAATACGCTCCTCATCGGCAATCATAAAAGCGGTAGTCAATATTTCCGCCACCACCGGATCTTTCGCGACAACCGACACCATTTTCTTGTCTTCCACAAACGCCCCGGTATGCGGATTTACGATGTGGCGCGGATGTGAAGGCATGTTGCCCGATGTCGAAAGCGAACTGTCACACAGTTTCAGATCCGCCACCCTTTCTTTCGTGAACGGATTATCGAGCCCGACAGGCCAATATGCCCCGCACGGATGCGTGCCGACAGCCAGCACCGAGCTGTTTCCGAAATTCACAAGCGCTTTAGTGACCCTATTTTCTTCCAGTAACTCCCGTATTTTTGCAAGCGCATATCCTTTCCCGTACCCGCCAAGATCGATATGTAAAGATTCGGAGAAGAAAAAGATGCTTTTGTCTTCTTCCGTAAGCAATAACTGATCAAATCCTTGCAAGGTAATATCAAAATATCCCTCCGTCAATTCATAATAACGCTTGCAGTTCTGCAATATATCCCAAAGTTCTTCACCTACCGATACCGGATAATGCCCGGCTTCCCGATTGACAAACGACACCTCGCTTTCCGGATCAAAGCGGTTCAACATCTTATCCAACCGCCGGACCTCCGACTCGACCTTTTCCCAAACCGTGCCAAGCAGCGCGGAATCACTGCCGACCATCAGAATGTCAAACTGTGTTCCCATTACCGACGACATAGATCCATGAAAAAGCCCGGAAGCAGCATAGTAATTAGAATAAGACATAAGCCATTTGTTATTTTTTACACAGGTTCAAGAGGTGTGCGTACACACGTTGCAAATATAAGCCATTTGTTCGTTTTACAAAGGCAATGAAACAGTCTTTTTCTCAAAAGGTTTTCAAATTAGCGTTTATTTTTGTTTATGTGTCCGGCAAGCCTGCTTTCTGAAACTTACCGGAACTGTCTATTTCACCCGGACGGGTTACCGGGAAAATCAATTTTCTCTTTACTTTCAGAAGAAAATAACGTACCTCGTTGTTATATAAAAAAGATAGATTCTAAATACAATTTATATGAAAGGTTTAAATGGTTCGGTCCTGCGCTGCATATTTGCGATCGTAATGGGGCTTGTTTTGGTTCTTTGGCCGGAAGCGGCTGTCACTTATCTGGTTATTACAATCGGAATCTGTTTTATCATACCCGGGATATTCTCGCTCTTAAACTATTTCACCCGTGAGAAGGTGGAGGGCGAACCCAGTCCGATGTTTCCGATCGACGGCGCCGGCAGCATCCTGTTCGGAGCATGGTTAGTAATCATGCCGCAGTTTTTTGTCAGTATATTAATGTATATCCTGGGAGCTTTACTGGTTATTGCAGGGGCACAGCAGATATATTCGCTTGTTTCGGCCCGTAAATGGAGTATCGTGCCTTACGGCTTTTATATCATACCGGCATTGATCCTGATAACCGGTATTATGATTCTCGCCTATCCGTTCGGGGCGGCAGCCAACACATTCGTGATCTTCGGCGTTGCCTGCCTGATTTACGGAATATCCGAGTTGATCAACTGGTATAAATTCAGAAAAAGATAACAAATAAAAAGAATACCGTATGTCTCAGGACTTACGGTATTCCATCGGGGAAATCCCCATATGTTTCTTAAAGAACTTTCCAAAAGTGGACTGGTCGGAGAAATGAAGGACATCCGCAACCTGCTGGACAGTGGCCTGCGGGGCTTTCAACAGAATTTTAGCCTCGACGATCAGGCGTCGTCTATCCATTTATTGGCAGATTTGCCGGTCAATTCTTTCAGGATAAGCGAAAGATATTGCGGCGTGATAAACAGCTTCTCCGCATAAAAAGTGACCACATGCTGTTCTTTGCAATGCTCGAACAACAATTGCAGGAACTGTTCGAACAATTCCTCCTTGCGGGAAAGGGTCGGCCGGATCAGACGATCCTTTTTGCCTAACAGGATATTCGCCAGTTCCAACAGAAAGCCGATAAAGGCATTCTGTACCAATTCTTTCTGATAAAAATGCGTCCGTTCCTTCATCTTCTCCTGTATAACACCTATGCTTTCCTCCAATTTCTGAGTTTCTTCGGGTTCAAGCTCGGTACAAGGATTTTTGCGGACTTCCATATAGTTCGCAATCGAATGGTTCCGGTTGCCATAGCTGGTATTGCAGTCATCCAGAAATTCTTTGGAAGCAATCAGCAGGCGGCCTTTAAAATCCGGACTGATTTTATTAAGTTGAAGTGCATGCGTCGGCATGATCGTGATAAAAGTATTCGGATTAATCGTATAAGGCACATAATCCAGGCTGATCTCGAGCGTACCCTCAAAGGTCAGGACCATCAAAAGTGCATCCAGCCTCATCGGGGCATAACGTTCCGGGGCGTCGACATCCCCAAATTCAATGCTGCCGTCCAGATCCGCTACCGAAAATATATCCTGAAAACTATCACGGAATATGATGCTCTTATTTAGTTCCGCCAACTCTATCAAAGGAAGCTTTTCCATCTCTACATATTTACTAATCATACATTTGCAAAGATAAACATTTTTTCATTAAGCACAGTAAAGTTTCATTTTTTACCAATGAATAACGGTTTTTTAAGAATACATTTCCCCATATCTTTTCGTTTTCGACTAATTCCGTAACAGAATAAACCTTTTTAGTTTTCTAAATTAGACAGACCTTTGCAGCATCTGATCGCATTCAAAATAATCATTCAAATCAATGATTCTGAAAGAACAAATAATGTTAACGGCATTCGACTTATTTTCGGAGCATGGAATAAAGAATGTCAGCATGGACGACATTGAGCGTAGCACAAGTATGTCCAAGCGGACTCTTTATGAACTCTTTGAAGATAAGGAAACACTACTGATGCAATGTCTCAGCATGAGCTACAATAAGATGAGAGTCTAGATGAAACAACTTGAATCCGAACCGATAACAGCATTGGATGTCGTTATGCTCTTTTATGAAGAACTGATGAAGCGCCCCCGCTGGTTTAACAAGAAGTTTTATGACGACTTGAAACGTTATCCTAAAGCGATGCAAAAGACGGAAGAAGAAAAGTCCCGGTTTTTGAAAAAGTGCATCAAATTACTGTCAAGAGGTGCCAAAGAAGGGGTTTTCGAGCCAAATGTCAATTTCGAGATTGTAGCGTTATTGGCTAAAGAGCAGGCTAAAATGATCCGCCCGTCCGACGCCCTCTCGAATCATTCCGTTGCTGAAGTGTACAACACGATTCTGTTTGCCTTTCTGCGAGGAATATCCACGGAAAAAGGAATTGCTATTTTAGACCGTTATTTACAAAAACATATTCACAAACAATTAGACTGAACAGGTGATTTTATTTAAAATCAAATTTACTTTAAATGGAACAAATCTTAATTACTAAAAAGATGATGCGGATCGTACTGGTATCACTGTCCGCACTGGTCTTCATCCCTGTCAAAGCCCAGGACACGCTTGTCCTTGACATAGGGAAAGCCTTGGAGATTGCGCTGAGCGAGAATCCCACCGTAAAAGTGGCAGATAAGGAAATCCAAAAGAAAAAATATGCGCAAAAAGGTTCTTATGCCTCTTTATTTCCCCAAATCAGTTTCGCAGCCGACTACAACCGCACCCTGAAAAAGCAGGTGATGTATATGGACGGTTTCGATATGGGAAGCACGGAAATACCGGGGATGGAAGACATGCCGAGCATGGACGAAGGGATCGAAGTGGGGCGTGACAACAACTGGAGTCTCGGCTTCAACGCTTCTGTACCGCTTGTAAACGCAGCCCTGTGGAAAAGCTTGAGTATTTCGGCTGTCGACGTGGAAATGGCCATCGAGCAGGCACGTTCTTCCAAGATAGCGATGGTCAACCAGGTAAAGAAAAGCTATTACGGCGTACTTCTTGCTAATGACTCATACCGCGTATTCAAAGAAAGTTACGACAATGCAATGGAGAACTACCTGGACATCAAACAGAAATTCGACCAGGGAACAGTTGCCGAATACGACCTGATACGTGCAAACGTTACTGTGAAGAACAGCGAACCGAATATGCTGCAGGCTGAAAATGCATTGGTGCTTGCCAAATGGCAACTGAAAGCATTGCTGGGCATGGACCTGGACATAAACATCGAGTGCGAAGGACAACTGACCGATTTCAAATCGGACCTGTTCGGCGATTTCCTGTCGACAGACACGACATTGGCCGACAACACGGATTTAAGGCAAATGGACTTGCAGGCCAAACAGTTGGATAAGACGTTGACGATGCAAAAATTCGATTATCTGCCTACGCTTTCACTCACGGGGATGTACCAGTGGACAGCGATGAACAATGATTTCAAGTTTAAGAACTATCTGTGGAATCCTTATTCGATGATCGGCGTTTCCCTTTCGATTCCGATCTTTTCCGGCGGGAGCAAGTTCTACAAAATCAAACAGACGAGAAACTCTATCGAACAGCTCAACCTCCAGCGGGAAGATACGCAGCGGAACCTGCAACTTGCCATCAAGCAATATGTGGACAACATGAACACTTGTGTCAAACGGTTCGACGCTTCGCAAAAGGGAGTGGAACAGGCCGAACGGGGTTACATGATTTCACAAAAGCGCTATGATACGGGAGCCGGGACGCTGCTTGAAATGAATGATTCGGAGCTGGCGCTGACGCAGGCCAAACTAAATTTCAATCAAGCTATTTACGATTATATGGTCGCAAAAGCAGACCTGGAAAAAGTATTGGGCCAACAAGAGTTTTAAGAAACAGAAATACATACAGAATAATACATCACAATATGAAAACAAATAGAAAACAACACTTCATATCCCTTCTCATTTTGCCTTTACTGCTGTCTTGCTCAGGAGAAAAGAAAGAGGCGGCGCAGGCAGAGACAACCAATGACAAGGTTCTCGTAAGAGTGGAAACCGTTTCGGCACAAGACGTGGAGCAGATCAGTGAGTTTACGGCAACTGTCGAAGCCAACATCTCTAACAATATCGCCCCGCAGACACCGGTGCGCATCGCGAAACTGTTTGCCGAAGTGGGCGACCATGTAAAAGCAGGCCAGTTGCTGGTCAAAATGGATGAGACGAACCTCAAACAGACTAAAATACAGTTGGACAACCAGGAGCTGGAATTTAAGCGTATCGACGAACTGTACAAAGTGGGCGGCGCCTCCAAATCGGCCTGGGATGCCCAGAAGACGCAGTTGGATGTTAGCCGTGCAGCCTACAAGAACCTGGAGGAGAACACGCAGTTGCTAAGCCCGGTGACAGGTATCGTGACCGCCCGCAATTATGACAGCGGCGACATGTACAACGGAGGTTCGCCTATTTTCACTGTAGAACAAATCCGTCCGGTCAAACTGATGGTCAACGTATCCGAGAGCCTCTTCACAAAAGTCAAGAAGGGAAAAGAGGTCGATATCCGGCTGGATGTGTACGGCGACGAGGTCTTCAAAGGGAAAGTCAGCCTGGTCTACCCGACTATCGACTCGAACACGCGTACGTTCCCGGTCGAAATCAAGATAGACAACAGCGACGAACGTGTCCGTCCGGGTATGTTCGCCCGTGTCACAATGGGCTTCGGTACACAAAACCATGTAGTCGCTCCGGATTTGTCTATCGTAAAACAGTCAGGTGCAGGCGACCGTTATATATATGTATATAAAGACGGCAAAGTTTCCTATGAAAAGGTACAACTCGGACGTCGTATGGGTAACAAATATGAAGTCATTTCAGGTGTCAACAGCGGCGACCAGGTAGTCGTATCCGGTCAGAGCCGCTTGAACAACGGAATGGAAGTAGAAATCGAAAAGTAAGAGACAAATACTATGAGCTTATATGCAACAGCGGTAAAAAAGCCGGTTACGACCGCCCTTGTCTTTGTGGCAATCGTTATCTTCGGTCTTTTTTCATTAACCCGATTATCTGTGGACTTGCTGCCGGAGATCGAGACAAACACCATCATGGTCATGACCTCATACGCCGGTGCCAGTGCTGCGGATATCGAGATGAACGTCTCCAAACCGTTGGAGAATGTGCTGAACAGTGTCAGCGACCTGAAACACATCACGTCACAGTCACGTGAAAACATATCGATCATCACACTCGAATTCGACTACGGTACGGATATCGACGTGGCGACAAATGATGTGCGCGATAAACTGGACGTGGCCGAACCGATGCTGCCGGATGATGTGGACAATCCCATTATCTTCAAATTCGGTACGAACGACATTCCCATTATTATCCTGTCGGTTACGGCGGAAGAAAGCACGAATGCCCTGTACAAGATACTGGATGATAAGGTTTCAAACCCGTTGGCCCGTATCAGCGGCGTAGGCGCCGTGTCTATTTCCGGTACGCCGACACGCGAGATACAAGTCTATTGCGATCCTTACAAGCTGGAAGCCTACGGCATTTCGATCGAAGGCATCTCCTCCATCATCGCACAGGAAAACCGGAATACGCCGGGCGGAAGCGTGGATATAGGTTCCAATGCTTATGCACTCCGCGTGCAAGGTGAGTTTACGGACGCCCACCAGATGGACAACCTGGTCATCGGGCACAAGGACAATAAAACGATTTACCTCCGCGACGTTGCGCGTATCGAGGACAGCATCGAAGAACGTGCACAGGAAACTTTCAACAACGGAAAGAAGGGCGGTATGATCGTGATCCAGAAGCAATCGGGAGCCAACTCGGTGAACATTGCCAAAAAGGTACACCAGCGGTTACCGGAAATCCAGGAAAGCCTTCCGTCGGATGTTAAGTTAGGAGTTATCATGGATACTTCGACTAACATTCTGAATACAATCGACAGTTTGAAAGAGACGATCTTCATCACCTTCATCATCGTTATGTTAGTGGTATTCATCTTCCTCGGACGTTGGAGGGCGACGTTTATCATCATCCTGACCATTCCGATCTCGTTGATTGCCTCGTTCGCCTATTTGCTGGCATCGGGCAACACACTGAATATTATCTCGCTGAGCTCCCTTTCCATTGCGATCGGTATGGTTGTGGACGATGCGATCGTGGTATTGGAAAACATTACGACCCATATCGAGAGGGGTAGCGCACCGAAACAGGCGGCCGTCCATGCGACCAATGAGGTGGCAATCTCTGTTGTCGCTTCCACCCTGACGATGTTGGCGGTGTTCCTACCGTTGACAATGGTGACGGGTATGGCGGGTATCTTGTTCAAGCAATTGGGTTGGATCGTCAGTATCATCATGATTGTATCTACGGTCGGAGCCTTGACGCTGACACCGATGTTGAGTTCGCAACTGCTCAGGCTGAATCCGAACAAAGGGCGTCTGTATGTCCTGTTCTTCACTCCGATCGAAAAGGCGCTGGATGCACTCGATCATGGTTATTCCCGCTTCCTTTATTGGGCGGTACGTCACAGAAAAACCGTGATAGCAGGGGCAACTTTGATCTTTGCCGGCAGTATGATGTTGGTTCCGACGATTAAGACAGAGTTCTTCCCGACTCAGGATAATGCACAGATCAGCGTCCATATCGAACTGCCTGTCGGCACGCGGCAAGATATCACCCGTAAGTTAGCTTTGGAGATAGACGAACTGTTCCGCCAGAAATATCCGGAAATAAAGACCAGTAACTTCACCGAAGGACAGGCCGATTCCGACAACACCTGGGCGCAGTTAAGCAATAACGGAACACATATCGTCGACTTCTATATCAATATGTTGAGCGTCGGCGATCGTGAACGCGGTATGGTCGAGATATGCGAGGAGATGCGTAAAGATCTGGCCAAATATCCGGAGATCAAGACATTCAAAGTGATCGAAGGCGGACAGGAAGAAGGTATGGGCGGACAGAATGCCGTCAGTATCGAGATCTACGGTTTCGACTTCGGCCGTACCGATGCAGTGGCAGCTGAACTGGCCGAACGGATGCGTAAAGTAAAAGGCTGCTCGCAGGTCAATATCAGCCGTGAGGACTATATTCCCGAATATCAGGTAGACTTCGATCGTGAGAAGTTGGCGATAAACGGCCTGAACATTACGACAGCCGCGCTGGCGCTTCGTAACCGCATCAACGGTTCTACCGCATCTAAATATCGTGAAGACGGCGACGAGTATGACATCAAAGTCCGCTATGCGCCCGAATTCCGCCAGTCGGTCGAAGACATCGAGAACATCATGGTCTACAATGCTTCCGGCCAGGGAATCCGCATCCGCGACTTGGGAAAAGTCGTCGAACGCATGACTCCGCCGACTATCGAACGTAAAGACCGCGAGCGTATCATCACCGTTTCGGCCGTAGTCGGAAAAGGTGCGGCGATGAGTGATATCGTAACTGCCGCCCGCGCCCAGCTGAAGCAAATGGATATTCCTTCGGATGTAAGCTGGCAGTTAGGCGGTACGTATGAAGACCAGATGGATACGTTCTTCGACCTGACCATCCTGATGATTCTGATCATTATCCTGGTATTTATCGTAATGGCCGCCCAGTTCGAATCGTTGACAGACCCGTTTGTGATCATGTTCTCCATACCGTTTGCCTTTACGGGTATCATACTGGGACTGTCAATAACACAGACTCCATTGGGTGTTATGGCACTGATCGGTCTGATTATGTTGATGGGTATCGTAGTAAAGAACGGTATTGTGTTGATCGACTACACTATCCTTTGCCGTGAACGCGGCATGGGAATCCTGACGGCAGTCGTGGCAGCCGGTAAATCCCGTCTCCGCCCGGTATTGATGACAACGCTGACAACCGTATTAGGTATGATTCCGATGGCGATCGGGACAGGCGAAGGTTCGGAAATGTGGCGCTCGATGGGTATGACGGTGGCATGGGGACTTTCGGTATCCACATTGATTACGTTGGTGATCGTACCGGTCGTGTACAGTGTATTTGCCGGAAACGGAGTTCGCCGCAGACGGCGGAAGCTGGCAAAAAGCAGATAAATAAAGCTCTATTCTTTTGGATAAGGTATTATCCTACAACAAAGATAATACCCTATCTAAGAGGATGAATAATATGTCATCTACAGATATAAGCAGTATGCTATCTAAGCATATAGATGAATATACATTTAAAAAAAAGAGTAAATTATAATAGAAATAACATATATGAAAGCTATATTTGTATCATTTAATCAAGCATATTACGAAATGATCCTTAGTGTGATGGACCGAAATAATATCCGGGGCTTCACATACTGGGACGAAGTGCAGGGACGTGGCAGTAAGACAGGTGAACCTCATTACGGAAGCCATGCCTGGCCGACATCAAACTCGGCAATCCTGGCAATGGTGGACGATGAAAAGGTCGACAATTTCCTGGAAATACTTCGCCAGATGGATCAAAAGACAGAAGCCCAAGGGTTACGGGCTTTCGTCTGGAACATCGAAAAAACAATATAAAAGGAGATAATGGACGATCACTCAAACATTCTTATTTTTAGTAAAGACAATGACCAGGGAGCTATTATTCAAGACAATTTGAAAGCCGCCGGATACGACTCACAGGTATTTGACCAGGAAACAACCGCGTACGAGAGTTTCCTCTCCGGTCATTTCAATTTTTGTATTATAGATAATAATCTGGCCGTAAAAGAGACGCGAACATTTGTCGCTATGATGAAGAGTTCGGAGAAAATAATCCCTGTTATTTTCTTATGTGATCACCCAACCAGAGAAGATATCAGTTTATTATTTTCTTTCCATGCCGATGACGTGATACGTAAGCCGCTGGACTTTGAAATCCTGCTGGCACGTATGAAAGCGATACAAAAGCGCTATCATCCGGAAGAGAGGAAAGAGACAAAAATCTACATCTTCGGCAAGTTCAAATTCAACATACAAAAGCAACTCTTGTCTATCGAAGACAAAACGACCAAGCTGACAACCAAAGAAGCGGACTTGCTCACATTTTTGTGCCAGCATGCCAACCAGACGATAGACAGGATGCAGGCCCTACAAGTCATTTGGAAAAGCGACAACTATTTCAATGCCCGCAGTATGGATGTCTATATCACCAAGTTGCGCAAACTGTTACAAGACGATCCGACAATCCGGATCGTGAACATTCACGGGAAAGGATACAAATTATCAACATACGATGATGATGACGACTGAACATTTCACCTTATTTCTAATTGTAATGGCAGCCATTGCCGCCATTGTTTTCATCACGCTTTACTTTGTGGAAGCCGGCTACGGAATGCTGTTCGACAAGAAATGGGGCTTTCCGATACCGAACCGGATTGCCTGGATTTGTATGGAAGCACCTGTTTTCATTGTGATGTTCCTATTATGGAACGGCTCGGAAAGGCAGTTTGAAACGGTGCCGTTGCTGATATTCCTGTTCTTCGAACTGCATTATTTCCAGCGAGCTTTTATCTTCCCTCTGCTGATAAAAGGCAATAGCAAGATGCCGGCGGGAATTATGCTGATGGGGATTACTTTCAACATATTGAACGGATATATGCAAGGAGAATGGATTTTCCACCTGGCCCCGCAAGATATGTACACCGAAAGCTGGCTGTACAGTCCGCAATTCATCATCGGGACAATCCTTTTCTTCACCGGCATGGGGATCAATATTCATTCGGACCATATCGTCCGCCATCTGCGCAAACCGGGCGACACAAAGCATTACCTGCCCAAAGGAGGAATGTTCAACTATGTAACTTCGGCTAATTATTTCGGCGAAATAGTGGAATGGTGCGGTTTTGCCATCCTGACCTGGAGCGCAAGCGGAGCCGTATTCGCCTGGTGGACCTTTGCCAATCTGGTGCCTCGCGCCAACACCATCTATCATAAATATAAAGCTATGTTTGGAAACGAACTGGGAAACCGGAAACAGGTGATCCCTTTTATATATTGAAAGATAAACACATACAGTTATGGAAAAAGAATCTGTTCTATTCACACCTGCGAAGATCGGGCCGTTGACCTTGCGGAACCGGACAATACGGGCGGCAGCATTCGAAAGCATGTGTCCGGGAAACGCGCCTTCCGATATGTTGTACGACTACCACACATCAGTGGCAGCCGGCGGAATCGGGATGACGACATTAGCTTATGCGGCCGTCACCCAGAGCGGACTTTCCTTTGAAAGGCAATTGTGGATGCAGCCGGAGATCATTCCGGGATTAAGACGTATCACCGATGCGATCCATAAAGAAGGTGCAGCCGCTTCCGTACAACTCGGACATTGCGGGAACATGTCTCATAAAAATATCTGCGGATGTACGCCTATATCGGCATCCAGCGGTTTCAATATCTACTCCCCTACGCTTGTCCGGGGCATGAAACCCTCCGAGATCGTAGCAATCTCCAAAGCATTCGGGCAGGCCGTGCATCTGGCACGCGAAGCCGGCATGGATGCAGTCGAGATACATGCCGGACACGGCTACCTGATCAGCCAGTTCCTCTCTCCTTACACCAACCACCGGAAAGACGAATATGGCGGCAGCCTGCAAAACCGGATGCGTTTCATGAAAATGTGCATGGACGAGGTGATGAAAGCAGCCGGTTCGGATATGGCCGTGCTGGTCAAGGTGAATATGCGCGACGGATTCAAAGGCGGAATGGAACTCGACGAAACGATCGAAGTAGCCCGCACCCTGCAGGACGAATGCGGAGCGCAGGCGTTGGTGCTGAGCGGCGGTTTCGTCAGCCGTGCCCCGATGTATGTGATGCGCGGTACGATGCCGATCCATACGATGACGCATTATATGCCTTTCGGTTGGCTGCCGATCGGCGTTAAAATGGCCGGACACCTCATGATCCCGTCCGAGCCGTTCAAAGAGGCTTACTTCCTCGAAGACGCGCTGAAGTTCAGGGCTGCATTGAAAATGCCGCTTGTGTATGTAGGCGGACTGATCTCACGCGAGAAGATAGACGAAGTACTGGGCGACGGTTTCGAGTTTGTCAGCATGGCACGCGCCTTGCTGAACGATCCTTCATTCGTCAATAAGATGAAGGAAGACGAGCATGCCCGTTGCGACTGCGGACACAGCAACTATTGCATCGCCCGCATGTATTCCATCGAAATGGCTTGCCACAAACATATTCAGAACTTACCCAAAAGTATCATCAAAGAAATAGAAAAACTGGAATATAAGTAATGGAAAAAGGATTAGCCATCATAACCGGTGCCGACGGAGGCATGGGACAAGTCATCACGACAGCGCTCGCAAAAGAGGGCTATCCGGTGATCATGGCTTGCCTCAACCCGCAGAAAGCGGCCCTTGTTTGCGAACGGATCAAAAACGAAACCGGAAACACGCAGATAGAAGTACGCCCTGTCAACCTCGCATCCCTGTCGGCCGTTAACACCTTCACCGCCCAATTGTTGAAAGAAGGCCGTCCCGTCAGCCGTTTGATAAACAATGCCGGAATCCTGACCACTCCGGTACGCAGAACCGAGGATGGGCTGGAAACAATCGTAAGCGTCAACTACGTGGCGCCTTACATGCTCACCCGGCAAATATTACCGCTGATACAACCCGGTTGCCGTATCGTGAACACGGTATCTTGCACGTATGCCATCGGCAAGATCGGTCCCGACTTCTTTGAAAAAGGAAAGAGCGGACGTTTCTCCCGCATCCCGGTCTACGGAAATACCAAGTTGGCTTTATTGCTGTTCACACAGGAACTTGCCGGACGTATCCGGGAAAAAGGAATTACGGTAAACGCTTCGGATCCGGGAATTGTCAGCACCAATATGATCACGATGAAAGCCTGGTTCGACCCGCTGACCGACATCTTCTTCCGCCCGTTTATCAAAACGCCGGCACAAGGAGCCGCTACAGCCATCCATCTCGCCCTATCGGATGAACCGAAAGAGAAAAGCGGTTGTTGTTATGCCAATTGCAAAGAGACAAAAGTTCCGGAACGCATCCTGCATCATATTCAGCAAAAACAGCTCTGGGACGACACGGAAATTTTGCTCAGACAAAAGGGATTCCATTTTTGAACCGGCATGCCTTTTTAGTTCCATAGGCATGAACTTCCGTTCCATGCCCATGGAATTTTAGTTTCATGCCTATGGAACTAAAATTTCATGCAGACAAGATTTTGCAGATATAAATATAAATCGTACCTTTGCACCGCTTTTAACCCCCGTACGTGTGATGGGAAATTAGAAAGCATAAACATCTAATTTTGAGTAACACAAAAATTAAAAAAGAATGAAGACATTTCAATTAGAAGGAAAGTCAAGAGAAGTAGCAGCTACTTCTGCAGACCAGAAGAGAGCTTTGAAAGCTATGCGTAAGAACAACGAAATCCCTGCTGTACTGTACGGCGGTGAAAAAGTAACTCACTTCATCATCACAAAAGACAGCGTTCGTAACCTGGTTTACACTCCTGAAATCTTTGTCGTAGAATTGACTATCGACGGCAAAAAGACGATGGCTATCGTAAAAGACATCCAGTTCCAGCCTGTAACAGATGCTATCATGCACATGGACTTCATGGAAGTATCTGATAAGAAACCGGTTGTAATGGAAGTTCCGGTTGTTCTGGAAGGTCACGCTGAAGGTGTTAAAGCCGGTGGTAAGTTGAGCCTGCAGATGAGAAAGCTGAAAGTAAAAGCGATCTACACTGCTATCCCCGAAAAATTATTTATCAATGTTGACCACCTGGGCTTAGGAAAGACTATGCAGGTTGGTTCATTGCACTTCGAAGGTCTTGAACTGATAAACGCTAAGAACGCAGTTGTCTGCGCCGTTCAGTTGACTCGTGCCGCTCGTGGTGCTCAGGCAAAAGCACAATAATCAGTATTGTATCAAATAATCGAAGGGGAGGATATTCTAACGGAGTATTCTTCCCTTTGCTATATATAAGATACCTGATGTACATCCCAAAATAAACAGACAATGAAATATTTGATAACAGGACTTGGTAATATCGGCTCCGAATACTTAGGAACCCGCCACAATGTCGGATTCCGTGTGGTAAACGCACTGGCGGAAGATGCCGGCGTTCCTTTTACAGAAGAACGTTATGGCGCAATTGCCCGGATGCGTGTCAAGAACTGTGAGCTGATTCTACTGAAACCGAACACATTCATGAACCTGAGCGGCAATGCCGTCCGCTACTGGTTGCAGAAAGAAAATATCCCGGTAGAAAACCTGCTGGTTGTAGTAGACGACCTCGCGCTTCCGTTCGGGACGCTCCGCCTCAAACCCAAAGGCAGTGATGCCGGGCATAACGGCTTGAAGAACATCCAGCAATTGTTGGGCACACAAGAATACAGTCGCCTCCGCTTCGGTATCGGCAGCGACTTCCCGCGTGGCGGACAGATCAACTATGTGCTGGGCAAATTTCCGCCGGAAGAACTCCAGCTTATGCCGGAGAAAATGAAACGGGCCGTGGAAATCGTCAAAAGTTTCTGCCTGGCCGGAGTACAGAATACGATGAACCTATACAATAATAAATAAATAAATGGACAATGAACAATGGACAATTGACAATTAAAGAGAGTTGTCAGTTTTCCAATTGTCAATTGTCAATTATCAATTGTCAATTATTATGAACGAGTCCGTATAGATAAATGGATGTGGGCTACCCGCATATTCAAAACACGTACGATAGCCGCCGAGGCCTGCAA
Organism: Parabacteroides sp. AF48-14; assembly: GCF_003477465.1. Lineage (NCBI taxonomy): Bacteria > Pseudomonadati > Bacteroidota > Bacteroidia > Bacteroidales > Tannerellaceae > Parabacteroides > Parabacteroides sp. AF48-14. The sequence continues at coordinate 9,988 of NZ_QUDI01000018.1, read as the reverse complement.
GAAAGGCCGGATCATGATAAACGGCGTCACAATAAAACCTTCCCGCATGATCAAAGTCGGCGAAGTGATACAGGTGCGCAAACCGCCTATCACCTACTCATTCAAAGTGCTCGACTTAACGGAGCACCGCATGGGAGCCAAACTGGTGCCGGGCTTTTTGGAAAACGTAACGACACCCGACCAGTATGAAATCCTGGAAATGAACCGCATCTCCGGTTTTGTCGACCGCGCACGCGGCTTAGGCCGTCCGACCAAAAAGGACCGCCGCGAACTGGAACAGTTCACTGATCCGGGAATGGCCGGAGACGGTTTCGACTTCGACTTTGATTTCGGAGATCCGGACGAGGATGAATAAACTACAGCAACGGTTTCAATTCCTTCTCAAATATATCCTTGCTGACAATACGGTAATGAGGCGAGTAGGTTTCTTCAAAGACTTTGCTGTGATGTCCGACATACTCTCCCCTGTCCAACCGTTCTTCAATCTCTTTCCGGTCGGCTTCGTAACCAGGTAAAGCCAGTTCCATGGAACGGATAATCGCCTCGATCTGAAGCCACTCCTTTTTCCATTCGGCAACCGTTACTGGCTGAATCCCGTTTACACTGCGGACAAAGGCATCGAAAAAGGTCGCATAGGGAATCTGTCCGGTTTTGATAACCGAGAGGTTCACCCGAAGAAAATTACCTTCCCAGCCGGTCGGCTCGGCAATATCGCCGGAACATTCCGTGTAGGAAGCAAGTTCGCGGCGCAGATAATTACCGGCCGCCGCCGTATCGCCGATGATATGCCCGGGGCCGAACTTATCCTGAAAGAAATTCTTATACAGGTCTTTCAATGTCGATTTCGGATAAGTCTGCATCTGACGGGATACGGCGGCACGCACTGCCGTATCAAAATCCTGCTTCTCCGCCGCCGAAAGAGAGAGGCAGAGAAGCAGGAATAAAGTCATAACGCTATACGTACGCATCGCTCTACTTGATTACTTCCTTCAGTTTCTGATGCAAATCCTCACCGGTTATATTCTTGGCGACAATCACGCCGTCCGGGTCCAACAAAACATTGGCCGGAATGCCACGCACACCGTAGAGCGCCGGTATTTCGGAATCCCAGTATTTCAGGTCGGAAAGATGTGTCCAGGTCAGGTTATCATCGGCAATCGCTTTCAGCCATTTGCTTTTATCCTTATCTAAGGAAATCCCAATGATGGTGAAGTTCTTATCCTTATATTCGTTGAATGCCTTGACGACATTCGGATTCTCGCGACGGCAGGGCGGACACCAGGATGCCCAGAAATCCAACAAGACATATTTGCCCCGGAAATCGGAAAGCGATACCGAAACGCCTGCCGTATCAGGTAAAGAAAACTCCGGCGCAGTCTTACCAATCTGCACATTTTCAAGCTGCTTGATGATGCCGTCCAAATCTTTCACATACGGGCAATCGGCTAATGCCGGCGAAATCCGGGCGCGGGTCGCCTTCAAGTCGTCCAGCGGCAACTGATAGGTAAAATAGCGATAGAGGTAGAAGGCGGCAGCAGGCGAATCCGGATATTTGGCAATCAGGCTATCAATGTCGTAGCCGTCCTCAAAAACCTTGTCGGCATTCTCCTGAAAGACGGCGTTTACCGGTGAGTTCTGTACCGTAATCGTTTCTCCGTCATCACCGATCTTTACATCCATAGTCGTATTCTCGACAAAGAGCTGAACCGGATAATCCATATTTTCGGTTGCCAGACCAAACAATAACGGCTGGTCTACTTCTCCTTTAAACGTGAACTTCCCGTCTTTCACCTCAGCTGTGTCGACATCAAAAAACATTTTATTCCGGAATGACTTGAGGTAGATTTTACCTTCCGGCATACCGGCTACCTCACCGTTTATCACATAACCTTTCGGCGTTTCCTGGCAACTTGCCAACGTCAGGGCCACCAGGGCTGTTACTGCTAATCGTTTCATTTTATCTGTTTATTTATTATTTAACTTGAGGATGATGATATCTTCCTTTTTTCAGCGTCTCCTTGCCATACTCGATTGCTCGGACGGGACAACGGTGGATGCAGGCGACACACTGCACACAGGTATTCGACCAGACCGGCTTCCCTTCCTGCAAGGTAATCGTTCCGGTAGGACAAATGCGTTCGCACAATCCGCAGGAAATACAGGCATCTGTCGCCCGGAATGAGTTTCTCCCGATTGCCAAATGGGCAAAAAGAGGATAGACAAGCCGGCTTTTCAGGAAAGGCATGCTTCCTTGCGTATATAAACTGGAATCTTGCCCACTACAGATCGCTTCAATGATTTCCCCGACCCGTGCAGGCGCTTCCTGCAACTTCTGTTCTTCCACCTCTTTACTGTCCACGTCGAAACCGGGCAGCAGGATATAGTTGTTCGGCATAATCACGGAATAGGCGGCAGTAAGCGGTAAACGTCGTTTGCGCAAGGCTTTTTCCAAAAGCTGATCTGCATATCCGCATTCATCTCCACAAGTAGAAACGGAATATACGGACTGTCCGGCATATCCATCCAACACCAACCGGGAGATAAAACGGGCCACCGGCACCGCCGGACCCCAGGAATGTACTGGATAGACAAACAGTATCTTTTCATCCTGGCGGAGCGGATAAACCAAGTCTTTGTCCTCCTTACGCAATTCATCTGCAATCGGAACCAACGGTTCTCCTAATGCCTCTCCCAAGGCTTTTGCCACCCAAAGCGAATTACCTGTTCCTGTAAAGTAAAATATCATATTCCTATTTTGTTTCAAATGCAAAAGTAGGTATAATTGAAGAATATATCTTACCCTTTCCTTATTAAGAAACCTAAATAACAGTGTTATGACTACAATGGAATTAAATTTAGGCTCACCCGCTAATCATTGGGGATAAATAAATTCATTATTTGACAAAAGAGAGCCTGCCGCAGGGGGGACTTATTGTATAAAACGCATTTTTCAAGTCTAAAAGACATCCAAAACAAAACAAATGTTAATCCACTTTTTTAACCTCAAAAAGGGACTTTTTCCTCTTTTTTGAGCGTTTTCCGCCATTACGACCGTCCTCTTTGCCATTACGACCGTGCTAATGTGTAGTGCACTCGGCACCTCGCGAAGATTAGAACGGTCGTAATGGCGATTAGGACGGTCGTAATTGAAAAAAGGACCGTCTTCAGGGCAAAAAGCCCCCTGAATTTCCTTTGTATATTTGGAACGCCGTCCGTTTTATTTTCAAATATTCGATTCTCCGGGAGTTAAACTTTATCACTTTGCTGCCGTATCCAGTTCTCGGCTATCAAATTGCACATTTTTTGGAATGGGCTCGGCACCTCATTTTATCTATTGTCATCCGATCAGGTTAAAACCATGAAAAAAGTCAATCCAAAATCGATCAGAATTTCGGATGAAATAGAAAAACGGCTAAAAAGGGGGTTATTGTAATCTTCAGGTTTGCGGAAGATTCGAAACTTGCCAGGTTTAAACTGATCTGTATCACCTACCTCATCCTTGTGTTTATCTCCAATGATTATCGGGTGAGAGGATAATATCGGGTGAACCTCCATTTCCCCATAAAACAAAGAGGGCGAGTTGCCCCGCCCTAAATGTTTTCACAACGGAATAATCCTTATTGTGATTTGCTTCAATTTATCTTTGTAGAGGCAAAGATATTCATATTTTCGTCAAAAACAAGTGCTTATTTGTTTTTATTGTTTATTTTTGAAAAAACATACAAATAAAGCCATGGAAAAGATCATATTAGGACTGGATTTAGGAACAAATAGTGTCGGCTGGTCATTGATAGAACAAGATTTCAACAGTAAACAAGGAAAGATATTGGGAATTGGGAGTCGAATTATCCCTATGAGCCAAGATATATTAGGGAATTTTGATGCTGGAAATTCCATTTCTCAAACAGCAGAACGTACTAGTTTCAGAGGAACGAGAAGATTATATGAACGTTGTAATTTAAGGCGCGAGCGTCTACATAGAGTACTTAATATTTTAGGCTTTCTACCTAAGCATTACGCAGAAAGCATTGACTTTGTCAACAATCTTGGTAAATTCATTCCTGAAACAGAAACAAAACTACCTTGGGTTAGAAACAAAGATGGAAAATTCAAATTTTTATTCCAAAGTTCTTTCGATGAAATGCTTAATGATTTCAAAGCAAACGGACAAGAAATAAAAATTCCCTATGATTGGACAATCTACTATCTCCGCAAAAAAGCTTTAACTCATAAAATTCTAAAAGAAGAACTTGCATGGATCATTCTAAATTTCAATACAAAACGAGGCTATTACCAGTTGCGTGGAGAAGAGGAAGAAGAAATGCCGAACAAATCTGTAGAATTTCACTCTTTAAAAATTATTGATGTTGTTGCAGATGAAAAACCAAACAGCAAAGGCGAAACTTGGTATTCACTACATTTAGAAAACGGTTGGATTTATCGTCGTTCAAGCAAAAACCCTTTATACGATTGGAAAGACAAAGTACGAGATTTTATTGTTACAACCGATTTAAATGATGACGGTACGACAAAAACCGATAAAGACGGTAATGAAAAACGCTCATTTAGAGCACCAAATGAGAATGATTGGACATTGCTCAAAAAGAAAACCGAAGCAGATATTGAGCATTCACAAAAAACAGTCGGAGCATTCATTTACGAGGCTCTTTTACAAAATCCAACACAAAAAATTCGTGGTAAATTAGTACGTACTATCGAACGTAAGTTTTATAAAGAGGAGCTTCTGGCTATTCTTAAAAAGCAAATTGAATTACAGCCAGAACTGTTTACCGAAGAAAAATATTACGATTGTGTGAGGGAATTGTACCGAAACAACACCGAACAGCAGTCCTTTTTAAGCAATCTGGATTTCATACATCTGTTTGTGAATGACATCATTTTCTATCAACGTCCGCTACGAAGTCAAAAGTCGTCAATAGGAAACTGCTCACTGGAATTCAGAATATATAAGGACAAAAATAACAATACTATTAAGGAATATCTAAAAGGCATTCCCAAATCAAATCCTTATTATCAGGAATTTCGATTATGGCAATGGTTGTATAATTTGAAAATTTATAATAAAGATAACGAAACAGAGGTTACAACAACGTTTATAACCAACATCGAAGATTTGGAAAATTTATTTGACTTCTTGAACAATCGTAAAGACATCGAACAAAATATACTTATTAAATATTTATTGAAACAAAAAGATATAAAGGGGAAAAACGAAACAGATAAATACCGTTGGAACTATGTAGAAGACAAGAAATATCCGTGCAACGAAACCCATACCATGTTATCAACACGCTTGGCAAAAGTAGAAAATGTGCCTGATAATTTTTTGGAAATAATTGACACAAAAGAATTTATTGACAGAAAGACAGAAGAACATGGAAGCGCAAATTTAGGAACGCGCGAATATCAACTTTGGCATATAATCTATTCTGTCACTGATAAAAAAGAATATGAACAAGCTTTGAGAAATTTTGCGATAAAGTACAATTTAGAAACTGAATCCTTCGTAGAAAATTTTAAAAAGTTTCCACCATTCAAAAGCGAATACGGTTCATACTCAGAAAAAGCAATCAAAAAACTATTGCCATTGATGCGGATTGGAAAATACTGGAAATATGCAGCCATAGATGAAAACACAAAAGTTCGGATTTCCAAAATCATAACAGGTGAATATGATGAGAAAATAAAAGAAAGAGTCCGAGAAAAAACAATAAAACTAACAGAAGAGTATCATTTTCAAGGCCTACATCTTTGGCTCGCCCAATACATTGTTTATGACAGACATTCTGAAGCTGAAATTGCAGGAAAATGGAAAAATGTTACCGATTTGGAAGAATATCTGAATGAATTTAAGCAACATTCATTACGTAACCCTATTGTGGAACAGGTTATTACTGAGACTTTGCGAGTAGTACGTGATATATGGAAACAGTATGGCCACAGTCACGAAAATTTCTTCGACGAAATTCATATTGAGCTTGGACGTGAAATGAAAAACACATCCGAAGAACGTAAGAAAATAGCTAATACGGTAATAGAAAACGAAAACACCAATCTCCGTATTAAGGCATTGCTCGCAGAATTACAAAATGACAGCAATGTTGAGAATGTTCGCCCATATTCACCAATACAACAGGAAATCTTAAAAATTTACGAAGAATATGCCATTTCAAATATTACAGACAGCGATAGCGATAAAGATTTTATTATCAAAATCAGCAAAACTGCACAACCGTCCAGTGCAGATTTACAACGTTATAAATTATGGCTCGAACAGCGTTATCGCTCGCCTTACACAGGACAAATAATTCCGCTTGGAAAACTATTTACATCTGCCTACGAGATTGAACATATAATTCCACAAAGTCGTTATTTTGATAACAGTCTTAGTAATAAAGTGATTTGCGAAGCAGCTGTTAATAAAAAGAAAGACAGAGAACTTGGCTTAGAATTTATCAAAAATCACCACGGAGAAATTATTGAAACAGGGCTTGGACAATCTGTGAAAATATTAGAAGAGGCAGAATATATGGAATTTGTAAACCGGCATTATTCTAAAAACCGTTCCAAAAAGACGAAACTACTATTGGAAGAAATCCCAGATAAAATGATTGAACGGCAAATGAATGACACCCGTTACATCAGCAAGTTTATTTCAGCTCTTCTATCCAACATCGTTCGTGCAGACAGCAATGATGACGGCATTAATTCCAAAAATGTACTGCCTGTAAATGGGAAAATAACAACGATCTTAAAGCAGGATTGGGGATTGAACGATATTTGGAACGACTTAATTTTACCACGCTTCGAGAGAATGAATCAACTGACTGAAACAAGTAAGTTCACCGCTTGGAATGAGCAATACCAAAAATTTCTGCCAACTGTGCCATTAGAATTATCAAAAGGATTTCAAAAAAAGCGAATTGACCATCGTCATCACGCAATGGATGCCTTAGTAATTGCCTGTGTCACACGCGACCATATAAATCTGCTGAATAATCAATCTGCAAAATCCGAGAATTCGCGTCATGATTTACAGCGCAAATTGCGTTACACAGAAAAATGGATTGACAAGGATGGCAAAGAAAGATACAAATTCTCAGAATTCAAGAAGCCTTGGGATAAATTCACTGTTGAGGCCAAAAATGAATTGTCTAAAATTATCGTTAGTTTCAAGCAGAACTTAAGGATAATCAATAAAGCCACAAATAAATACAGTAAATACAAAGACGGAAAAAAAATAAAGGTCAAACAAGAAGGTTTTAATTGGGCCATTCGCAAACCGCTGCACAAAGAAACAGTTTATGCACAAGTTTCTTTACGGAAAATCAAAACAGTACGATTTAGCGAAGCAATTAAGAATTGGAAAAGTATTGTAGATAAAAGATTAAAAGAAGAGATAAAGCATCTAATCAGTTTATATGAAGACAATTATAATACTGATATAATTAATAAATACTTCAAAGACAGAAAATATAAATTTCAAGATGTTGATGTCTCAAAAGTTGAAGTTTATTACTTCGATAATGGCTACTCCGCTGTAAGGGAATCACTTAACACTTCTTTCAATGAAAAGAAAATCAAAGAATCAGTTACAGACACAGCCATACAGAAAATTTTACTCAATTACTTATCGACAAAAGGAAATAATCCCGATTTAGCCTTTTCGCCTGAAGGAATTGAAGAAATGAATAAAAATATTATACAATTCAATAATGGCAAGTTTCACCAACCAATTATAAAAGTACGAGTTTATGAAACTATTGGCAAGAAATTTGCAGTTGGCACAAAAGGTAATAAAAAAGATAAATATGTTGAAGCAGCCAAAGGAACAAACTTGTTTTTTGCAATTTATCAAACAGATGAAAGAAAACGAACCTACGAAACTATTCCTTTAAATATTGTCATAGAGAATCTAAAACAAGGATGCCCACCTGTTCCTGATAAAGACAAAAATGGGAATAAATTATTATTCTGGCTTTCTCCTAATGATTTAGTGTATATTCCAACAGAAGACGAAATTAACAGTGGACATATTAATGAAGAATTGGATAATAGCAGAATATATAAAATGGTAAGTTGTACCGGAAATGAGGACACTTTATACCTTCTCATATTGCCAATCCAATTATGCAAACAATAGAACTTGGAAGTAACAACAAAGCACAAAGAGCTTGGAGTGATGAAATGATTAAAGAAATTTGCATACTCATTAATGTAAATAGATTAGGTCATATTACTCATCCTAATAAGATATAATAATTTGTTTCAACAACTTTATAAAGATACTATAAATAAAATTCATACAACCTAAATTACCATGATAAAAAGCACATTATACTTCGGGAATCCAGCATATCTATCATTGAAAAACAATCAATTGATAATCAAGCTTCCTGAAGTAGAGAAAAATGATACTTTACCGGATAGTTTCAAAAGAGACACGGTTAGAAGTAAACCTATAGAAGATATTGGAATTGTTGTTTTAGACCATAAGCAGATTACAATAACTTCCGGGGTATTGGAGGCTCTTCTTGAAAACAACTGTGCCGTTATTACATGCGACTGTAAAAGCATGCCTGTTGGACTTATGCTGCCTTTATGTGGAAATACGACCCAAAATGAACGTTTCCGGGATCAATTGGATGCATCTTTACCGTTAAAAAAACAACTTTGGCAACAAACGATTAAGATGAAAATTGAGAATCAAGCAACAGTCTTATCTAAATGTCGAAATTGTGGAATTAAGAACATGCGTGTATGGGCTAATGATGTCCGAAGTGGCGACCCGGATAATTTAGAAGCACGTGCCGCAGCCTATTACTGGAAAAATCTTTTTCCTGAGATTGAGGGTTTTACCAGAGATAGAGAAGGTATTCCTCCCAATAATTTATTAAATTATGGATATGCCATTTTGCGTGCAGTGGTTGCCAGAGGACTTGTATCAAGCGGTTTACTTCCAACATTAGGCATCCATCATCATAATCGCTACAATGCCTATTGTCTGGCAGATGATATAATGGAGCCTTATCGTCCGTATGTTGATGAATTAATAGTCAGCATTATAAACAGTAATTGTGACATTGCAGATCTATCAAAAGAAATAAAAGCAAAGTTATTAACGATCCCGACTTTGGAAGTTTCTGTGAACGGGAAACGTAGTCCTCTCATGGTTGCTGTAAGTCAAACGACAGCTTCATTATACAAATGTTTTAGTGGTGAACTTCGCCACATAGCATATCCGGAAATGTAATATGAATAGATTTAGTGAATATCGTATTATGTGGGTTCTTGTATTTTTTGATCTTCCGACAGACACAAAAAAAGAAAAGAAAGCCTATGCTGATTTCCGAAAGAATTTGCAGAAGGACGGTTTTACTATGTTCCAATTCTCCATCTACGTTCGTCATTGTGCAAGCGCAGAAAATGCAGATGTACACATAAAAAGAGTTAAATCCTTTCTTCCCCCCAATGGTCAAGTCGGTATTCTATGCATAACAGATAAGCAATTTGGCAACATAGAACTATTCTTCGGTAAAAAAGAGCAACCAATAAACACTCCAGGCCAGCAACTTGAACTTTTTTAAAATAAGAAATCCTGCCTTGCAAGCAGGATTTCTTACTGAACAACAACTACTTTTTTATTTTCTAATTGCAAACATTAAGTACTGAGCCACAATTAATTGCACACAATCAGTTGTTTTCAGTATGTCAAAGATAATAGATTGAAAGCAAATCACAACTATAATATTGAATAGCTTCATCAGAAAATGGTTGTTTTCAGTATGTCAAAGATAATAGATTGAAAGCAAATCACAACGCCAATAAAGAAAGTTAATCTCATGAAAATGTTGTTTTCAGTATGTCAAAGATAATAGATTGAAAGCAAATCACAACGGAAGAAACTCGAATTCCCATTCGATTGAATAGTTGTTTTCAGTATGTTCAAAGATAATAGATTGAAAGC